>JABEUP010000033.1 GCA_013044365.1 Acidimicrobiaceae bacterium | reverse complement strand
TTCCTCCTGTTTCACAGATATCCCCAAAATATCCGGCGCATAAACCCATCTCCTGAATCGCTACTGTCCATAAGGTTCAATCAGTTCATTCCCACAAAGGTGGAACGCCAGGTCGAAGAATTGTAACATAGCCCCCTTTAGAGGCTTTAATCCAAAAACCCGCGGATGAAAGAACGCCAGCTCAAATGGCAGATAATATTTTTCGCCAAATTTGAATGTTTCTATCATCATGCGCTATTGTCATTCTCAGAGAGCGATTTATAATCTATTTCTCTCACGCTGTGATTGGGAACTGAAGTTCCGGATTAGAAAATTGGAAGGCATCGTGTCAAAGTAGGCAGTGGGGAAAACAGAACTTATCGAATACAGATGGGGGAGCAACTTACTCTCTTGGCCTGATCGGCTTTGTCAAATGAATGCGGCCAGCCTAAATTTTAGGTTGGAGGTCTAAGGGGCCAGTGGGTTTAGCATCACCCAGCGGTAAATCTGCAACCGGGTAAAAATCCGCCACAATGCCGCGATCAACCTAGGCAGAGACCGTTTGATCGGCTAATAGGAATTCAAGAGATTGCGACCATAAAAAGAGCGTATGACTATCGGTTCAGCCGGAATGTAACTGGAGGTTTTTGAAATGAGTAAAGTCGATATCCGCGACCTGCGAGACTGGTTGGATGATGTGGAGAAACTCGGTGAGGTCACCCACATAACCCAAGAGGTTGACCCCCATCTTGAGATGGGGGCTCTGACATACCTAAATGGCAAGAACTCAGAGCAGACAACGTTGTTGTTCGAAAAACCAAAGGGGCATAAAGGCGACGCAAGAGTGCTCTTCAACCCGATCGGCAACAGTATGAACCGGCTTTCACTAGCCATGCGGACACCTCCCGGCAAGACGCCGATAGAGCTGGTCCAATATGTGAAGGAAAAGTTCGACGAAAAAATCAAGCCGGTCTCCATAGATCCCAAGGATGCCCCGATCTACGAAAACGTCTGGATGGGCGACGACATCGACTTGAACTATTTTCCGACTCCAACCCACTGGGTGCGGGACGGCGGACCTTACATTGGTACCGCTGACGTGATCATAACCCAGGACCCCGATTCAGGCAGGATCAACCTGGGTACTTATCGGCAAATGATCGAGGAGAAAGACAGGGTCGGCTACTATTCATCGCCCGGCAAGGACACCCTGCTCGACCGTGAAAAATGGTGGGCAAAAGGCAAGCCATGCCCGGTAGTCAGCGTCTACGGCGTGGATCCTCTGCTGTTCATATGCGCAGCAACGGGATTCCCAAAACAGGAGTCCGAGTATGATGCGGCAGGAGCAATCCAGGGCTCTCCGATCGAGACCGTCCCCGGTAAAATCACCGGACTTCCGATCCCGGCGAGAGCTGAATTGGTAATCGAGGGCTATTCATACCCCGACGGCGGACGCGAAGAGGGACCTTTTGGAGAATTCACCGGCTACTACGGCCGGCCGGGGCTTGAGCAAACTCCAAGCATCGAAGTCAAGGCAATTTATTTCAGAAACCAGCCAATCATGACAGCAGCCCTGATGGCCGACCATCCGTCATGCGAGCAAAATCTGTTCCTTGCGGTTATGCGAGGCGCCAGGGTATGGCGTGACCTAGAGGCGTGTGGTATCCCGGGTATTCACGGTGGGTGGTCCGTTCCTTCTGCCGCCGGCGGTTTTGGCATGACCGTGGTATCGCTCCAGCAGATGTATGCCGGACATGCGCAACAGGCCGCCGCGATCGCTGCACAGTGCGCGGGAGGAGCCTACTTTGCAAAATTTATCTACGTTGTGGACGAGGATATCGATCCGTCCGACCTTGAACAGGTCATTTGGGCCGCTTCCACAAGGTGCAGGGTTTCAGAGGATATAGACATCTTGCGCAACACCTGGTCAACCTATCTTGACCCGAGCAAGAACCCTAATGAGGAGCGTCCGTATGGATCCAAGGCCCTTATTTACGCCTGCAAAGAGTTCAAGAACATTAAGACCTTCTCACGCAGAACCGCGCTGACAACCGGCCAGTACGAAAATGCCCTGGCCCGCTGGGACGAGCTGGGAATGCCTGGAAAGGCACCGGCGCTGAAGGTATTCGACAATCCGGAGGAAGAGCTTCACATATAACAAATTACATAACTGTAAGTAACTGTTGATGGCAAAGGGTGGCGTTACCCAGTCTTTTTAGACTGGGGCGTGCCGCCCTTTGGGTTTTATAAAACCCTCATTCGATGGCAGCAGGTATCGATTCCCAGCCCATATGATGGCCGAAGACCATGCCGGTTCCCACAGGTGGACCAGTCAACCGATAGGACGGAAACCACTTGAACATCTCATCAAGAATGGTGTTCATTTCCAGCCGGGCCAGATGCAGGCCAATGCACATGTGAATTCCGTAGCCAAATGACAGGTGCTGGTTTGGCGAACGCGTTGGTTGAAACTCCTCAGGGCTCGGGAAGAAACTGTCGTCATGGTTAGCTGATCCATACAGAAGTGCAACCGACTCTCCTGCAGGAATCGCAACTCCGCCAATGACCATATCTGTCGTGGTGGTGCGGCCTTCAAGATGGATTGGAGGATCACAGCGCAAAGTCTCTTCGACGATTTGGGTTCCGATGGACGGATCAGCGATATATGCCGCCTTCACATCATCTTTTGAGGCGTGGATAAGCAGTGACGATATCCCGTCAATGGCGGTGTGGTGGCCGGCAAGGGCAAATCCGTGCAGCATCCCCACAAGTTCGGACTCGCTAAAACGCTGACCTTCCACCTCGCTCATGCATAGTTGGCTCAGAAAGTCGTCGCCGGGGTGGCGCAGACGGTCTTGAATTGTTTCGATAAGAAATGCCCAGAAATCAGCGTGGGCATCCTCACTGGTCGCCAGGTCAGCGTGCACGAATCTACGAACCAACTCGCGGTTTCTTCGGCGCGTCTCCAAATCAAATCCGAGAATCTGACCCAGCACCTCTTGTGGTATAGGCTCCGCGAGGTCTGTGACGATGTCGAACTCCTTGAGTTCTGCTATCCGCCCCAAAAGTTCTTTCACGCTGGTGCGAATACCGTCAGAAAATTCCCCCATCCGCTTTTGAAGAATGGGTGCCTGCATCGCTTTACGTTGTCTGGTGTGTTCGGGAGGATCAGTCTCTATCAGACGGGTCCGAGGTCTCCCAGTCCAGTTCTGCTTGCCAATCTCAAGCGCGTGATCGGAGGAAAAGTTTCTATGATCCAGTGCTGCGGCACGTACCTCTTGATATCGGGTGATGGACCAGAACCCTCCAAGTGCATCACTGTGGACAACAGGACCAGCCTCCCTCATGGCCCTATAAATAGGCCAAATGTTTGTTTCTGTGATCCTTCGATCCCAGGGATCGAACTGGCTCAACCCCCAGTCGGGCTGTAAATCGGTCTTACTCTCAATAGCACTCAATGCTCGCGCCTCACTATTCGTCATGGCTCGTACGGCCTGGCTGGGTGGAAAGATAGCTGTCCAATTTATTCACACCACTTTTGCCAACGTTTTCTTGTAAAACTACCACCGGTTGATGCCCTATGTCTCATAACTTTTGACAATGGGGAGGTGTCAGCACCTCTGAACAGGCATGATCACACCTACGATGAACCATTCCGCTAAGACAACCGGCGGGTTTTAGGCGAATCTCAAGTCTTAATCATCGCAAAATAAACCTGCGGAAACCCCGAAACACCACAACTCATTGCAAATGCTCAGTTGACGGGTGAAGCCACGGCTGTCTCCAACTGCCAGAGATAGCTCGCACATATCATTGGCCAAAGCAAGAGACTCGGCGGCGATATTGGCCAAAGCGGTGAATGATACCGTTTCGGCTTCTTTTCGCAGATCCGATATCTCCCGGACTATCGTCTCATCTCTGGCCACTTCTTGGAGTTCCCCAAGCAACAGTGACAGTTCACCTGCTATGTAGTGCCATGTCATAGCTATGGCACCCCACATTTCATTGCTAGCCCGGGCAGGGCCAACTTGAAGGCCCTGCCACAACTTTGCAATCAAGGCTTTAGACAGCCGACGCCTTTAATATCATTCCAGATTCGACCGATACTGCAAGACTCCATGAAACGAGGTTCTAGTCGACGTGGCCGAAGGCCTTGATTTCCTCCACTTCCTTAGGTGAAAGTTCACGCGGAAGTTCACCTTTTGCCAATTTTTCGCGCTGGACCTGATGACGGATACTCTCCACCACTTCCGCATTGGCAAGTGTCGTCAGATCTCCGGGATCGGTGAAGTTGGATATACCGGCAATCACCCTTCGCATGATCTTTCCGGAACGCGTCTTAGGCATGTCCTGTACAATCCAGACATTCTTTGGACGGGCAATCTTACCGATCTCAGTTTCAATGGCCTTGATCACTTTGTCCGAGATTTCCTTACTCGGCTTGTTCCCAGGTTTCAGTGAAACATACATCTCAACCACGCGTCCGCGCAGATCATCCATTACCGGCACCGCAGCAGCTTCAGCGATCTCCGGAACCGTCAAGCTGGCGGACTCAAGCTCCTTGGTTCCAAGCCTGTGCCCTGCCACGTTAATGACGTCGTCTACCCGGCCAAGAATTCGGAAATAACCGTCCTTGGCTTTGACTGCGCCGTCTCCGGCAAAGTACGGCCAGTCGCGCCAATCCTTGCTTTTGGGATCTTTGCAATACTTTTCGTAGTAGACCTGAACAAATCTCTCCGGCTGTCCGTAAATGGTTTGAAGGATTCCGGGCCATGGGTTGCGTATGCAAATGTTTCCTGCCCTGCCGCTTCCCGCCTCGACCTCGTTGCCATCTTCGTCATATATAACCGGGTAGACACCCAGAACGCCGGGACCACAGCTTCCGGGCTTCATCGGCTGAAGCGCTGGAAGCGTACTTCCCAAAAAGCCGCCGTTCTCCGTCTGCCACCAAGTGTCTACGATGACCGCTTCACCTTTCCCGACCGACTCCTGATACCAGCGCCAAACTTCCGGCTCGATAGGCTCACCGACGGTTGTCATGTGCTTGAAGTGGTAGTTGTACTTCTTTGGCTCGTCAGGTCCCAATTTGCGCAACATTCGAATTGTGGTTGGCGCAGTGTGAAATATGTTCACCCCCAGCCGCTCAGCTATCCGCCAGGCACGGCCCGAATCAGGATATGTCGGCACTCCCTCGAACATCACTGTGGTAGCTCCGAGAGCTAAGGGGCCGTAGACAATATAGGAGTGACCGGTGATCCAGCCGATATCGGCCATACACCAGTAGGTATCTTCGGGATGGATATCCTGATAGTACTTCGAAGTCCCGGCGACATAGGAGAGATATCCTCCCGTACTGTGTTGGCATCCCTTTGGCTTGCCAGTTGATCCACTTGTATACATCAGAAACAGCGGTGCCTCGGCTGGCATGGAAACAGGGCTTACTATCTGATTTTTGTAATCCTTGAGCACCTCGTCAACGAAAAAGTCGCGGCCTTTAACCATCGGAGAATTAGACCCGTATCTGTCTGGATACCGTCGCCATACCAGTACCTTTTCTATATCGAATCCCTGCTCATGGGCGGTGACTATTGCCTCATCCGCCTTGACTTTATGATCAGCCAGTTCCCCGTTGCGGTAGTAGCTGTCCATGGTAATAAGAATGTGGCTTCCCGAGTCGGCAATCCGGCCACCGCACGCAGCGCCGCTAAATCCGGCAAACACTTCCGAGTGGATTATCCCGAGGCGCGCACACGCAAGCATAGACACCGGCAACTCCGGAACCATTGGCATGTGGAAGGTAACACGGTCTCCGGTTTTGAGACCGCAAAAGTCTCTCAGCAACACCGCAAACTCATTAACCTGCTCATAGAGTTCCTGGTAAGTGATTGCTTTGATCTCTTCGCTCTCCAGCTCAGGCGCCCAAAGGATTGCCGCTTTATTGCGGTTCTTCTCCAGATGCCTGTCAACACAGTTGTATGACGCGTTCAGCTTTCCGCCCACAAACCACTTCCAAAACGGAGGGTTGCTGGTATCTAGAGTCGTATGCCAATAATGATCCCAACTAAGCAGATCGGCATACTCTTTGAAACACTCTGGGAAATTCTCCTCGCTAAATCTCTCAAGGATGGCAGGATCAGACGCGTTGGACTGTCCAATGAATTTCGCTGGTGGATAGTAAAATTCCTCTTCGCGCCAGTGAACTGCGATCTGGGCTTCAGAAACCTGTTCCTCTTCATCCGTCGGCAATGCTCGACCTCCCCGCTCTACCGAGTAAACAGCGAAGCAATACTATTGCGTTCTAAGAGCAATGTAAATAGCCAAATATCCAGCTGATAAGATTAGAAATAGGACGTTCAGCGGACCGAACTAATACCGGGACCCCCGAAGAGGTCAACTTTGAACCGTTGCAACTGAAAATAACCGGCAGCTGTCATGCATTCAGACGGAACGGGCAATTAAAAGCCCCAGGGCCGAGATAGGATCTATCTCGGCCCTGACGTGGCTGGCAATAATATTTGCCTGAGTTTCAAAAGCTTAGGCTACTTTGAAATCACCCTTCATATAACCAGGATTGCTCATTACCCAGCTGCCACATGGAATGGCGCAGTACCAAGCGTAAGTACCAGCGGTTTTGGCGGTGAAACTGAACTTGGCAGTTCCTTCCGGAGCAATCGTAACGTTCAGCCCAAGCTCGGTTACCGTAAAGG
>JABEUP010000032.1 GCA_013044365.1 Acidimicrobiaceae bacterium | reverse complement strand
GGCATGCTTTACGCGATGTTTATGGCCGGTCCGCTCTTTTTGATCGCAAGGGCACTACGCTCATCCAGCGAAGAGGTTAAAAGAACAACCGGGGTAATTTCTATAGTTCTCGGCGTCTATTGGGTAGCGATTGTTTTTAGCAACTGGGGCGGATATGCCCTGGTTCAGAGGATTATGGTATCCCTGGCAATAGGTCCGGCGGTAATGGCTCTTCTTTCCGTAGTACTGGTTGAGCTACCCACTTTTATCCCCCGTCGCCTTACCACAGATGCACGTTAGACGTCTTATTTTTTTTGGGCTGCTATTGCGTACTATCTATGTGCCGCGATAGTCACTTTCGGGAAGTCCATCGCCCGGTATTGTCTCAATCCGGCTTGCCGAATCCCCGAATTGCGAGACCCAGGAAGATGACCGCGAAAACCACAACGATGCCGATCTCTCCAATGACAGGAATGGTATTGCCAAAGATGGTCACGCCGGTTGCAAAGCGCGCCGCTGCCGCCGGAGGCATGTTTTGAACGGCAAAAACCACATGACGAAGCGGATCGACGGCATATGTGAGAGGGTTGATCCTGGTAATCACTGCGAGCCATACCGGCAGTCCATTTAGGGGGAATAAAGCCCCCGAAAGGAAGATCATCGGAAAGAGTACCAGCTGCATGACAACCTGGAACCCTTCCATCTTCTGGATCCGGCTGGCGACAAACACTCCAAAGGTTGTCAGCGCGAATGCCATAAGCGCTTCGAGAAGGATCACTTCAATAACTAAAAGCACAGTGAGATGAACTCCAATCAGTGGAGCCAGCGCCAGCATAATTGTCCCCTGGATTGTGGCGATGGTTGTTCCGCCAAGGGCTTTGCCAAACACCAGGGCGCCACGACTTACCGGTGCCACCAGCATTTCTCGTAGGAATCCGAACTCGCGATCCCAGACAATGGAAATCGCTGAAAATATTGCCGTGGTTACCACTGTCATCGAAACTATGCCGGGAAATACGAATTTTTTGAAATCGAATCCGCCGGTCGTACCCACCAGAGATGTCATTCCGTAACCCAGGACGAACAGGAAGAGAATCGGTTGTACGAAGCTCGAAAGGATTCGGGTCTTGGTTCGCATGAACCGTATAAGTTCTCTTTTCCATACCATGGCAATGGTGCGGAGCTCGAATCCGATTTTGTTGCGCTCGTCGGACAGTCTTGCGGATCCGACCAAGATATCTACAGCCGCCATCGTTCTCCTATCGCCTGTGGCCAAAGTTGCGAAAATGCATCGGGAAGGAGCGTTCTGCCGGGCCTTCCCGTATTTGGCGCCCGGTAAAATGCAAAAATACGTCGTCGAGATTGGGCCGGTGAACCCGAACGTTTTGTATAGGAACTCCGGCCGCTTCAATTATTGAAGTGACTTGGCTCTCACCGTTGTCGGCGAAGACGACAACATTCTCATCGCCAACTTTTACACTAAATCCTTGGGTCTCTAGGTTCGAGCTGGCCAAGGTGTTATTTGAAGTGGTTAGCTCCACGGTGTCTGAACCGACCATCTTTTTGAGATGGTCGGGGGTGTCCAGTGCGACAATGGTTCCGTGATCGATGATCGCTATCCGGTCTGCGTACTCGGCTTCATCCATATAGTGGGTGGTCAGAAAGATCGTCACGCCCTCCTCATTCCGCAGACGCAGAACATCTTTCCACATCAGCGCGCGCGTTTGCGGATCGAGTCCGATAGTGGGTTCGTCAAGGAATAGTACTGCTGGAGTATGAAGCATTCCTCTTGCGATCTCTAAACGGCGGGCCATGCCCCCGGAAAAGGTGGACACGAGGTCCTTTCTTCTGTCCTGGAGATCGACCAGGCGCAACACGCTTTCGATCCGTTCTTCGACCTGGTCACGTGGAACCCGGTAGAGGACGGCATGAAATTGCAGGTTCTCTTCGGCGGTCAGCTGCTGGTCAAGAGTCGGTTCTTGAAAAACCAGGCCGATTCGTCTGCGTACGGCTGTCGGCTGCTGCATTACGTCGAATCCGTCAACCTTGGCGGATCCGCCGGTTGGTCGCGCTAATGTGCACAACATCCGTATGGTGGTTGTTTTCCCCGCTCCGTTAGGTCCGAGAAATGCAAATACCTCTCCCCGTTCCACCTGAAATGAGATCCCCTTTACCGCTTCGATTTCACCGTATTTCTTTTCAATACCCTGTACGTCGATGGCAACGGGGACGTTTTTATCGAGAGCTGTTGATACCCCGGTATTTTGCCTGGCGTTCGGTAGCAAATCATCGAACCTGTTTTCCGGCCGGGGTCCATTTGAAGCTGAATCGTAGCTTTCTGTCATTCTTTTATCTCCATGTAAATCCGCCACCGAGTTTCGATATTCCCCGTTACTACGAAGTGCATGGATACAGGGCGCCGACCTGAGACATGGTCTCAAGTAATAATTCTTCACTTCGGCCGATAGCGACAGTTTAAGTCTGAGCGGATACTATGTCAAACTTGCCTGTTTCGGCCGAAGCGGGTTTTCCCTAATAGTGAGATCGTTTCATTTCGGAATGTTCAAGTTTGCGGTACATGGCATTTGGGCCCAGGTCATCTATGCAATACCAAACTCCCGGGAACCAGAAAACTCATTTCGGGCGCAGGGTTTAGCCAGGTACTGAAGCCCGGGTTTGAGACTGTTTTCCATATTCCATATTTCAACGGTCAAACCGGTTGGTACGGTTTAGTTTTCCGCCGGTTGCATCCAGACTTTGTCTGGCCTAATGGTCATTTTTATTCGGCGTTCACCCGGTTGCCGGTTGGGGTAAACGTCAAGTCCCAGGTACTTCTTGGCAAGAAAGTCGATGTGGGCGTCTGCGCCGGCTTCGGTGACATCGGTGACGGTTCCCTGGAATGCGACAGCCTGGTAGGGATTTTTGGGATCAAGCATCGACATCGCGACAATTGAATCCTTGTGGATGTTCAGCGCCTTCGAACGGCCCATGGCGGTGTTGATGATGACATTTTCACCGTCCGTGTCAACCCAGACTGGTGTGACGTGTGGTGTTCCGTCACCGCGGATAAGGGCCACGTGGGCGAAAACCGGCTCAGTCAAAAGAGCCTTTGCGTTTCGATTGAGTGTGGATTGGGCCATTCTTGTCCCTCCTGAAGATTTCTCTGCGCAGAAGTTCCAGTTTAGCCGGACGCACACGGCAAGATCTATCACCGTAACTGCCGGGTTCGAATATGGAATTGCCGGTTTAGCCGCGAAAAATTCAGGCCAAAAGAAGGGTGCTAAGTCAAACGCTGGAGTCTGAGATGCTGGCGCGGGATCGTGGCCAGCGATTCCATGGCGGGAATCTTATTTTCCGACAGATTCAGGTCGGTGTATCCGGGGGCCGACCTGTTGGATTTGCGGCGAGAAAAATTTCAGTAACGCCGGAAAAGCAAAGTGAGAAGTGATATATGTATAAAGGTATGAACTTTAGTTCGATGGAAGTTCAGTAGTTTTCAAGGCTGTTCGATCGAAGGTTCTTGGGGGCAGACAGTCTGGAGACAAAGTGGTTCAAGAAGGTAAGTTTCACCCTGCCGCGGCCAGCGACGGGCTACCTCTGATGGAGTGCGCCGTACCTGGTGTCTCCGTTTTTGGACGGTGGGGTCGGGGAGAATCTAACACAAGGATTGGGTGCGTGTGGGAGCACTAACATCTGGGCTATCTTTACTGGCCAGCCCGTCAGTGATCGGACTTATGTTCCTTGGGGCGCTCCTTGGGGCATTCGTTGGTTTGATACCAGGACTGGGCGGGGCGGTGTTGCTAACGCTGCTGCTTCCATTCTTATTTCATCTGCCAGTGGCCGAGGGCGTGGCGCTCATAGTCAGTGCGCATGCCGGTATATATTTCAGTGGATCCGCCACCGCTATTCTCATAAATTCGCCAGGTGCTCCAGAGTGTGCTGCCACCACTCTGGATGGTTATCCGATGTCTCAGAAGAATCGAGCAGCCGAGGCATTGGGCATTTCGGCGATGGCTACCGCGCTCGGCGGGGTATGCGGAGTTATTGGACTTGTGGCATTGATCCCTGCGATGGGTGCGATTATCACTGTGCTCAAACCCGCTTCGTACATGCTTTTGGCCGCCTTCGCGATCATTCTTATAGGAAAGCTGCAGTCGGCTTCGGTTACCAAGGGCATCCTCTCCGGACTTTGGGGAATGATGATCTCCTTTGTTGGCTACGACCCAAGTACCGGTCTTCAAAGGTTCGGTTATGGCCAGCTCAGCTTGTATAACGGCGTCAACATTGTTGCTGTCGCTCTGGGTCTTTTTGCGTTTGGGCGTATGTTCTATCTTTATGGAACCAACCGCGCTATCTCCGAGGTGGGTCCTACCGTCATTGGAGAGCGAATCGGGGGAGAGGTATTTCTGGGCGTTATGGAGGTGCTGCGTCGTCCGCTTCAGGTGCTTAGGGCCAGCGTTGTCGGCTTCATCGCCGGATTGATTCCCGGGGTTGGCGGAGTGGCGGCAAACTTCGTCTCATATGCCCAGGCTAGAGCGACCTCCAAGCGCAAGCTGGAATTTGGGACTGGTGTTCCGGAGGGGGTGATCGCTCCGGAGGCTTCCAACCTGGCCAAAGAGGCGGCATCGTATGTCCCGCTTATCGCGCTGGGCATACCGGGAACGGTCGGGTCCGCAGTGATTCTGAGCGCATTTACCATTTTAGGGCTCGCACCTGGGCCTTCTATGGTCTCCACCCATGAGCCGGTCATCTATCTCATTGCCGCAGTGCTTTTGATCACAGGTTTCCTGGCAAGCGGACTGGGCATTTCCGTGGCACGCCATCTCGCCCTGATCACCACTATTCGCGGTGCCCTTATGTCGCCGTTTGTCATTGTTTTAGGAATCGTCGGCACCTGGGCGGCCACTACCAATTTCATACAACTAGACATCTTGGTCGGTATAGGTGTGGTGGGTCTGGTAATGTTGCGGCTTGGGTATTCGTTGCCGGCGGCAATTATCGGATTCCTACTCGGATCAGTTTTCGAGCACAACCTGACCCTGACGGAAGAGGTCTCCGGATGGGGTTTTTTGAAGCAGCCTCTTCCTGATTTCCTTCTGTTGCTTGTAATCCTGAGCATCTTCAGCACTCCGCTATTCCGTTCGTTGAAAAAACTCTGGAGCAAGGAGACCAAGCTGGTATCGGCAGTAGCTGGATATTCGGGTTCTGCCGGCCCGACCGGGCCAGAGCTGGAAGAAATCGACACGCAAGGAGTTGCGGCTCCTTTTTTCAAAAAGCCGGGATCTTATTTTGAATTGGTAGTCGATTCCGTGTGGGTTGTTGGCAGCGCTGTCTACTGGGTCACTGCTATCGGATACCCAACAGTTTCGCGGACTGTGCCGATCATTGTATCCAGCGTCGCTTTTGTGATTGGACTGGTCCAGTTGCTTTCTAACTTCGTGGTAAGGCTCCAAAGGATAACTCACGGTAAAAAGAAGAATGAGGGGGGTCACGAGGTCGGCAAGGTAATAGTGGCAAATGTTGTCGCCGGTAATCCTTTGGAATATAAGCGGGAAATTTGGATAATTGCATGGACCGTACTAATGCTTGTCGCAGTCTGGCTGGTCGGACTTCTCATCGCTATCCCTCTGGGAATTCTGGTTTATTTCTTTGTCCTCGATCGCGGGAGTTGGCGGAGGGCGCTTATTTCCGGGGCACTGATGTACCTAGTTATTTACTTCGTGTTTGTGCGGTTGTTGGCGACGCAGCTTCCCCACGGACTTATCTGATGTTTTGCAAATAAATAAATACACATAAAAGCGCGGAGGAGGAATTTCTAATTAGCGGGTTGCACCAGGGTTCTGAAATGGCCCTTCAAAAATATCCTATACAGGGGGAATACAATTATGAAAATTAGAGCAAAGTTAGCTCGGTCTTTGGCGGTGGCGGGAGTTCTCGGTGGAATCCTTGCTGCCTGTGGCAGTTCGTCCAGTGCCACTTCGACTACCACCGCTGCATCAGTGGCAACCACTACGACCGGGCCTTCGGCGGCGTCATTTTACAAGGGCAAGACGATGACCTTCATCGTTCCATTCGGGGCCGCGGGCGGTTACGAACAATGGGCACTGACCCTAAAGCCATACCTCATCAAATATCTTGGCCTTGCAGCGCTAAATATTGTCAACGACACAGGTGGAGGCGGCACTGTTGGTTCGAATGACCTCTATGCCGCCAAGCCCGACGGGCTGACAATCGGTAACACTGACGCTACGGGAGATGTGCTTAACCAGATTCTCAAGGTCAAGGGTCTCAAGTACGATACTTCGAAGTTCAGCTGGATTGGAAGGCCTGATACCGCCGCTCAGGTGGGTGTCTCAATTGCCTCTTCAGGCATAACCTCGATGAAGGAACTTGTGTCCACCTATGGTCCCGGAAGTTCAAAGACCCTGGTAGCACTTGCCGCAGGTCAGGGTGGCGCGCCATATATTGGTGAGCGGATTCTGTTCAACATGTTGAAAGTTCACTATCGCCAGATCAGCACCTTCCAGGGAAGCAGCGCCGCCAAGGTGGGACTGCTCAGCGGAGACGGAAGCTTCCTCGAGATTGGCTATTCCTCGATGTTGCCGCTTATATCATCCAAGAAGGTTAATCCGTTGTACGTATGGCGTCAGAATGACTTTGCTCCTCTTGCCGGGGTGCCAAGCATCAGCGCGCTTGAAACCCAGTTCAATCTTTCCAGTTCAGACTCGGCCATCTTGAACAGCTTCGACGGTGTCATGGAACTTGGCCACGCACTGGCAGGCCCTCCGGGAATCCCAGCCGACAGGCTTGCTTTTCTCCGGGCGGCATTCAAGCAGGCTTTGGCCGATCCCGGACTTGCCGCGCAGGCTAAGAAGGAGAACCTTGTCACGGGTTACGGCTCGGGTTCAACGCTTGAATCGATAATTAAAGCGGCAAATGGAAATGCTGCCCAGATAGTGGCAGCAGCTTCGTAAAGAACTAACGCGAAGTTAGCGGCTGGCACCGGGCAAACGGAATCGGGAAATCGTGTCTCTCGAATGAGATTGCGCCACCGAACGATTCCGTAGGTTTTGATAAATTGGTCGTTGGGCCAATTTATGTACCAGTGAGTGCGGCATGTGAACCGGAGAGGCAGATCTTACGGTTCACATGCTTACTTTTTAGCTATTTTTGTTGTTCATGTTTGCCACAACGAAACTGCTACCTCCGGGTGTGGTTTGTGGGACTGTGTCAAGACAACCCGTTATTCCGTTTGCCGGTTTCACTGGGGCGGGTTGTAGGAAGTGTCTTAGGGTGTGCATTCTGTGCATTTTTTGAAAAAAAGTTGTCATTTGTGTTTGCGCGCAACATCGATTTTTATAGGTTTCAAGACTTGCAGCATCTTAACCAGTATCTAATTGATCGGGATCCAGTAATTGCGGCCGGCTTTTTTGAAGGTTCCGCAGCAGGAGAGCCGAAATGTTTCTGAGAACCTTTGAGGGTATATTTCAAATTACTAA
Source organism: Acidimicrobiaceae bacterium (assembly GCA_013044365.1). GTDB lineage: Bacteria > Actinomycetota > Acidimicrobiia > Acidimicrobiales > Acidimicrobiaceae > SCQM01. The sequence goes on along the minus strand of JABEUP010000032.1, from coordinate 2,699 downwards.
ACAGCGCCATTGAAAATCAGAGTTTCATGGAAAACGGGGGGATTAACTATGTTGAGCAGAATTAAGTTACTCAGGAATTTGGCGGTTGCCGGAGTTCTGGGGGGAATGCTCGCAGCGTGTGGAAGCTCATCAAATGTCAGTTCAGGTACGGCTTCCAACGCTGGCCCGACGACTACGTCAGGCCAGGCTGCTGCGGCAGCTTTTTTCAAAGGCAAAACCATGACGTTCATTAATCCCTATGGAGCGGGTGGTTCTTATGAAACATGGGCCTTGACACTGAAGCCGTATTTGATCAAGGAGCTCGGTCTTGCCACAATCAATATCGTCAATGATACCGGTGGTGGTGGGACGGTTGGCGCAAATGATCTTTATGCCGCCAAGCCCGACGGTCTCACTATCGGTGACACTAACGCTACTGGAGACATTTTGAACCAGATACTCAAGGTAAATGGTGTTAAGTATGATTCTTCCAAGTTTGGCTGGATCGGAAGGCCTGACACTGCAGCGCAGGTTGGAGTAATGAGTGCAGCCTCAGGACTGTCCTCGCTGGCACAGGTTGTATCTGAATACGGACCTGGCAGTTCAAAGACGCTGGTTGCTCTTGTTGCCGGTCAGGGTAGTGCGGATTACGTCGCAGAGCGAATGTTGCTGAATGTTTTGAAGGTGCACTACCGGCAAATAAGCACTTTTCAGGGCAGCAGTGCCGCCAAGGTGGGCCTGCTGAGCGGTGATGGTACCTTCCTGGAGCTTGGTTACACATCGATGCTGCCGCTTATCACCAGCAAGAAAGTGACTCCCGTTTACGTGTGGCGGGTGAATAGTTTTGCCTCTCTTCCCGGAACGCCGAGCATCAGTACAATAGAAAAACAGTTCAACCTGCCGAGTTCGTCTGCGAGCACTCTCAATAGTTTTGCCGGGGTGATGGGGTTGGGCCACGCCTTTGCAGCACCTCCAGGTGTACCGGCTGACCGGCTGGCACTGTTGCGCTCGGCCTTTAAAGAGGCAATGGCCAACCCGTCACTTCTAGCACAGGCGAAGAAGGAGAACCTGGTCCCTGGTTATGCCTCAGGCACAGCCCTGCAGTCGATAATCGATGCTGCGAAATCCAATGCCAGTCAAATCGTGGCGGCATCTTCGTAGCTAAGGGCCAGTTCTTGGTTTATAACAGAAAGGTGATTGCGAATGACGCTCGTATTGAGCATTGAAGAACAGCGTGAAATTCTGGATATGAAGAATGTGCTTGAGGTTTTGGAGATTCTCTACAAAGAGGAAGCAGCGGGAAGGGCTTTGAGCAGACGCCGTTCCGACACCATCGTCCCCAATAAGACTGGAGTTTACGGACTCAAATCAATGGACGGTGTGGTCCCTGCCTTTGACGTTGGTGTGGTGAGAATCAACTCTGACGTTATTACCTGGCCAGTAATTGGAAAGACCAAACGAAGAGTCAAGGTTCCGGCGGCGCCAGGCGGCCGTTGGGTTGGGCTTATGCTGTTGTTCTCCATTTCGACCGGGGAGCCGCTGGCGATTATGCCGGACGGTTTTGTACAGAGGATGCGGGTAGGCGGGACCAGCGGTTTGGGAGTCAAGTACCTTGCCAGGCAGGATGTGAAAGTGCTAGGACTGATTGGTTCCGGCTGGCAGGCCGGGGCACAGGTACTTGCGGCATGTGAAGTAAGGAATTTCGAGAGGGTGGTGGTATACAGCCCGAACCGGGAGAATCTGGTTAACTTTGTCGATGAAATAGGCCGCGAGGTCCAGGTGGAGGTAAGCGCGGCGGACTCTTCCGAAGAGGTGCTTTCCGCGGCAGATGTTCTATTGTGTGCGACTAATTCGATTCAGCCGGTATTCGACGGGCTGCTGGTAAGGCCGGGACAGCATCTTGGTTGTATCCGGCACTGCGAATTCGATGAAAACGCCTTTAAGCGGATCGACAGGATGATAATCCATTCACCCAATGCCAGTCCCATGCACCAGGTGATGGATGAGGTCCAAATGGAGGAACTCGCCGGGGATCAGGGTTGGGCGGATGACCATGGCGGGGTTGACTGGAATAACGTGCCAACAGTTTCTCAGCTAATTACCGGACAGGTAGAGGGGCGTAAAAGCGACGAAGAAGTGACCTGCTTTGCCAACAATATTGGTCTTGGCGTCCAATTTGCAGCGGTAGGTGCCCGGCTTCTCCAAATCGCACGTGAAAAGGGTGTTGGTCATGAACTCCCGACCGAATGGTTCACCCAAAACGTGCATCCGTAATTAGACCCAAGGTGACCCGGCCAATTTGATAATTGAACTCCAAATTGGCCGGAAAGATCTGATATGGGCGGACGATCCGTGGTGGCGCAAAATAGAACCATAAATAACGGAGCTGGTCTTGGAATTAAGGAGGAGGACAGTTGCTGGTAATTGACAACAAGGCGGTTTCTGAACTCTTGGATGTCCGCGACGCGGTCGGAGTCTTGGAGCAGGCTTACAAGGACCTGGCTACAGGGGAAGGAATTTGCAGACCCAGGATCGACATGCGCATTCCAGCTGGGGATGGACGCTCGATCTACCAGTGGGGAACCATGGAAGGCGGTTCGGCCCGCAGCGGGTATTTCGCAATTCGGATGAAGTCGGATGTCCTAACCGAAGAGTCGAAGGACGGGAACCGGACCCAGGAGAAGTACTGTATCCAGCCCGGCACCTTCATGGGTCTGGTC
>JABEUP010000229.1 GCA_013044365.1 Acidimicrobiaceae bacterium | reverse complement strand
GAATATGCAAATGGGGTTCTAAGGCTGCGAATCCCAATCGCAGAAACTGCCAAACCCCGAAAGGTTCATGTAAGTAGCAGCGCCAAGAAGAAGCCGGCCGCCATTAGCGCATAATAGGTTCAAACGGGATCGGTAGAGGCCCGCCTTTGAATAGTTGGCGGGCCTCCCCGTCACCGGATGTATGAGAGTTCGAATGCAAGGTGAAAGAAATGAATCTCCCTTTTGATGATGAGCATTGCGCCTTATACTCTGTGGGTCAGGTAGCGGAGATGCTGAATGTACAACCCGCATTCCTAAGGCGGTTAGACGGCGAAGAGGTTGTTCAGCCGTCACGCTCAGATGGCGGCCAGCGCCGGTACAGCCAAAATCAGATCTACAAAGTTCAGCGAGTCATAGGTCTGGCATCGGAAGGGCTCACTCTGGCTGGAATCCGTCGGCTCCTGGCGCTTGAAGCTGAGGTGCGAGACCTTAAGACTCAAGTTGAAACACTCAAGAGGCGCAATCGATACGGCGAACAATCCGCGGTGTAATTTTACCTCCATCTGACTGAGATCCGTTTGATTGAAGCCGCCTCCGCCAAGGTCATCCCGGCATAGAACCACGAGTAGCGTCATCTGACAATCAGCAGTCAAGAATTATGACGTCAGATGGCTCAACCCAAATAAACACATCATCAGCTCTGCGTATCCGTACCGATGCATCTGACCTGATCCTCAGCTCGGATTCTCCCGTTCTAATAACATGGTCTATGCGGTCGCCCAAGAATGCCGTCGCCGACAATTTTCCCTCGAAACCATTTACTGGTCTTTCGGCGGGCACTAAAGTACTGACCTGCATATGCTCCGGCCTAAGGCATACAACAACCCGGGTTCCGTTTCCCCGTTTAGGCTGCCCTGCAGCATGAATAACTCCAATCCCAGTGTCGACCAGGATTTCATCGCCAAGGTAGCCAGTTACCATACCTTCCAGAAAATTCGCGCCACCCAGAAAATCTGCAACATACTCAGACGATGGACTGTCATAAATTTCGCGTGGCGTCCCCAACTGCACGATTTTCCCGGATTCCATGATTGCGATGCGCGACGAAAGGCTCAGAGCCTCACTCTGGTCATGGGTCACATATATTGCGGTCACGCCGGTCTCCCTTTGCAGCCTTTTCAACTCCATTCGCATGTTCTCCCGCAACTTGGCATCAAGGTTTGAGAGTGGCTCGTCCAACAAAATTACGGGTGGCTGGGTCACCAGAGCCCTAGCCAAAGCCAGCCTCTGTTGCTGTCCCCCGGACAGTTGGGTGGCAGAGTGATTTACATATGGGAGAAGGCCGACTGTTTCAAGAATCTGCTCTACCCGATCCTTTATTACCTTGGCAGTCGGACGGGTTTTGCGGGGAAGAACCTCAAAAGGAAATGCAACATTCTTGTACACCGTCATATGGGGCCAAATGGCATAGGACTGAAACACCATCGAAATTCCACGGCGGTTGACAGGAATATTGATTCCCGACTCGCTGTCAAAAAGCACCTGATCCCTCAGGCGAACGCTGCCTGAGTTTGGACGCTCCAGTCCTGCAATTGATCGAAGAGTCGTTGTCTTTCCACACCCGGACGGACCTAAAAGTGTGAATAGTTCACCTTGCTCCACTTCAAAGGAAACTCCATCGATGCCGCCGGTGCGACTCCTGCCGTCAGTTGTGGAATCCTGTGAACCGGATCCCTTTGTGGCGCCTGCAGAAAAATGCATCACCAAGTCCTTAACCCAAAGCACAGCCCGTTGCCCTCCGCTCAGATATCAAACCGCTGACATATCACTTAGAAGCCCGCTGCCACATTCAAGTGACATGGATCCTCAGACTGACCAATATTCAACCATCTTTTCATCGCCAAACATTGCCACATCAACTACATACGCCCCGCTGCCGTCTGGGCCAACGATGACTGGATTCAAATCCATACTGCTTATCCAAGCGCCATCACGAACTAAAGCATCACCAAATAATGAAATCAGCTGAGAAAGCGCGCGAATATCAGCCGGTCTGTGACCGCGGACACCATTGAGCATAGGCCAGATCCTGAGCTTTTCGAGGGCGTCCGTCACTGCCTCCGGCGAAATTGGCGGAAGCACCCACACCATATCGCGAAGAATCTCCGCGTAGATTCCACCTGAACCGACCATCAGAAGAGGACCCCAGGTGGGATCTTGCTTCATTCCGAGAATGACCTCAACTCCGGAGGCCATCATTTTCTGAACTTCAAAGCTAAGGAGACCTTCTCCGGAAGCAGCTTCGCCCAACAGACGATGACGCATATCTAGACAGGCTCCAATTACGGAGTCTTCATCTTCAAGATTCAGCACCACGCCGCCAACATCAGACTTATGAACCATATTTGGCATAACAGCCTTCACGACAACCGGATATCCAAGCTGATTTGCAACTGAAGCCGCACTCTCCCGATCGTCTGCAATCCCGGCCGGCACATAAGAAATCCCCCAATTTGAGAGCCAGGTCCGCGCCTGTGCCAGGGATAGCGGCACTGAACCACCATCTCTTGAAGCGCCTGCCTCGGCTGGAATCGCTTGGGGAGTCGTGCCGACATTGCCGGAGGAATTAAGCCAGGTATCGAACCTGGCGATCGCTCGGACAGCATTTCGATAACTCATTACGAAACTAACATCAAGCTCCCTAAACAAGTCCCACCACGACAGGTCGAAACGCTCGTAGGCCCTCGAAAGTATCAGCGGCACCACATCGGCCGAGCAAACCAAATCGACAATCTCCCGATACAACGAGATGAGAGATTGTGACGGCTTAACTGTCATATTCAATCTCAGCGCCAGAACATCGACTGCGCTATCGCCAGCCAGTGTCCTCAGGCTTTGCCAAAAGGTATCCGGGCGGGCAGTGCGGCTGTTTTGCAGGTCCAATGGATTACCAATTAAAGTGGCCTTATTCAGCCCGCCTCGAAGGACAGCCAAGGTATCGGCGCTGAGTACCGCCAATTCGAGATGTTCCTGATCCGCAATATCACAGATCAAACTCGTCTCTCCCCCGGATATAGTCGCAAATGCGACGCCTAATCGGGAGGAATCACCACGCCTGGCCACTCCTTTTTTCTTCAGACCGTCGAAGAGCGTAATAGTCTCAACGAAATCATCAATGTCGAAAGCCCCGCAAACTCCAAATCTGTCGAAAACAGCCCGCCATCCCTGGTTGGGGCTTGAAAGACGTCCTGTGTGGGCAAGCGAATTACGCTGCCCCCGCTCGGAGGCGCCTATTTTGAGTACCACCACCGGCTTCTGATTCCTTTGAGCCGCTTCAAGAGCCTCAGCAAATTCCCTCGGCCTGTCGATACTCTCTACCACCAGCCCAATCACTCTTGTCTCGGAATCCGCAGCGAAGTAGCTGACCATTTCCGGCAGACCGACTACTGCAGCATTACCAATTGAAACACACGCCTGAACTCCGATCTGACGATCACCAAGCATTCCCATGATCACGTTCAACATGCCGCTGGACTGCGCGACTACAGATATTCCACCCTCTATTAGCGGAGTCTGCAAGGCTCCCGCACACCACATCCCGGCATTCGAAGATGGGCGGATGTAACCAAGCGTGTTTGGACCAAGCATCGAGATGCCGTACTTGTTGGCCAGATTGCCAAGTTCAACTTGATCCAAGCGGCCTTCTTCGCTCTCGTCGGCATATCCGTCGGCGATAACCAGGGCCGCACCCACACCAATTTTACCAGCAGATTCGATTACGCCACTGACATGATCGTGACCGATCAGAACAGCTACCACGTCCGGGGCCGCACCAAGGTCTTCTAGTGTCGGGAAACACCTGAGACCAGAAATAGTCTCATATTTGGGATTGACGGGGAAAATATTTGATTCGGCAAACCCATGCCGGCGCAGGTTGTCAATTAAGCTTTGGGAATAGTGACGACCCTCTGACGCGCCTACGATGGCAACGCTTTTCGGCGAGAACAGTTTCCCCAAATTGTTCCGGTTTACTTCACGACCGCTCATATCCACCTATCCTCGTCAGTCCACCAGCACTCAGTTATCAGAACGCATCAGAGACCGATACACCGTATCCG
>JABEUP010000228.1 GCA_013044365.1 Acidimicrobiaceae bacterium | reverse complement strand
TGGGAAAGCTCATTCGCTATCGCCGCGCCGATGTCGATCTCTTCATGGCGGAGCTTGACACGCTGCCCCCTTCCCGTCGTTCCCGGTTTGGTGTATGAAGGAATTGTTCTCCACGATCAGGGAAAGACGCCGGGCTATAGGAGAACAGCCATGGCAATGAAGTATCAGAAGGGCACCGTCTACCTGCGAGGGCAGAAGGTGAAGATGTGGTATGGGAAGTACACCGTGTACTCTCGCAATGAAACAGGAAAGGAGGTTGGCAAAAGGCGCAACGTCCCGCTCTGTCCAAAAGCTGGAACGCCGAAGTGGAAAGCAGCGCAGATGTTGCATACGATCATCCTCAATGAGACCGGAGTCCCAGCCAAAACTTCAAGCATCACAGCGGATGAGTTTGTAACGTTTCGCTGGTTTGTCGAGGAACGCTACCTTCCCATGCGACAGGGAGCATGGAGTCCGGCATATAGGAAGATCAATCGCTACGAGATTGAACACTATCTCGTGAATCACTTTGGCCGAATTCCGCTCAACCAGCTTGGAACATTTGAAATTCAAGTCTGGTTGAACAAGCTGGCTGGAAGTTACTCCCAGTCGGTCGTCCGTCACTGCTGTATCAACATTCGTTCGATTATGCACATGGCCGTAAAACTGAACTTCCTAACCAAAGATCCGGCAGAGGATGTCATCATGCCACAGACCAAGCCGGTTGCGAAACCCCGGATGACGCGGGAGCAGATTCTTGCGTTGATCGGTGGAATTCAAGACCTGCACGACTTGTGTCTGATGTACGTTGGCATATTCTGCGGTCCGCGTGCCAGCGAAGTTCTGGGTCTGCAATGGAAGTCCTGGACAGGTAGCACGTTGGTTCCACACGGAACGGCGTTCGAGGGGCAGTTTTATCCTGGCCGATTCAAGAACCGTTCCAGTCAGGCTCCCATCGGCGTGCCGGAACAGGTGCGGCCCATCATCGAGGCATGGAAGCGAGTTTGCGCCGATTCGTCACCGGAGGCTTTGATGTTTTCCACCTTTGGTCGTGGAGAACGAAAAGGTCAAGCGGTGCCGCGCTGGGGAAAAAACTTCCTACGCTGGCGCGTTCGGCCCATTGCGCGCAGCCTCGGCATCCCAGATCGCCTTGTCACTTTTCAAGTGATGCGGCGCACGCTGGGAACCGACATGCAGAAGCATGGCTCTCTGAAGGACACTCAAGGGGCACTCCGACACGCCAGCATCAAGACCACTGGCGATGTCTACGTGCAGACCATCGAGGAGAGCGTGCTGGGCGCGATGAACTCCCGTACCACTGGAATTCTTGCAGGATGGGAACATCCGGCTTTGACGGACAGGGCCACGCCCGTGCAGGACGCGAATGAAGCGGATCAAAGAAGAAATTCCGTGAGGGTTTCGCGACAACTGGACCAAGTTGGACCAAGCAGCGAAAGGAAGGTGAGTGTAAGTGTTTGAAAGAATTGGCTCCTCAGGTAGGACTCGAACCTACAACCCTTCGGTTAACAGTTAGAAAGTCGTCCGGCTCAGCATTGCTCAGAGTTGCTATATGTTGCCCGCTTTCAACAAGTTACAGACGCGGACAATCTGAAGAAAATTGTGGGTACTACCCACAATTTCGCGCTTTTTTGAAGGAGTATACCCACAAAAATCCCCACAGTGATTTGGGGTGAACCCCTTCATTGAGACAGTCCTCTATTACTACACCTACAGCATATGCTGAAAAAGGTGCAGAAATGCTTACTCCGAGTCTAAAGCCACTCCGATCTCATCTCAGAGGTGGTTTCTAGATCTCCTAGAAAACTCTCACCTGCTGGACCAATGTGCCGGAATGAAGTGGTACAAGCAAGTCAGCAGTGTGTCACGTGCTCTGGCATATTGTTGCGATAATCGGAAATGAGCGCTTCATGCGTAGAAGAACGGAATGCGATCTCGCGGAATATGAGGGCTTCTTGCATTACAACGTTTACCTCATGCTGGCACACGATCGGTTCGTTTCGGTCCAGCGGCGTCATTCCGTCAATTGCCCTGCCATAGCAATACCACGCTTGACAGAAATACTCCCAAGTACCCTGCCAGTCAGCCCAGTGCCAAAACGAATAGGTAACGCCGCGTCTTCCGTAGTGGGCGATAGCAAAACCACTTCTCAGGTATTTGAACTCGGATGACAGATATTCAGCAGCGATGACGCGAATCTTACCCCTCAGATTGTCAAATAAGAAGCCGCAGTCCACGACTTCATTTACATCCCCTCTCATCAAGTAGACGCGAAAGTGCCAGTCAATCTCCACTAGATGGACTATTCCAAGGTACTGAGCCTCACGCAATCGATCATTCATGAATATCACCTAGCATTGGTCTGACGATCAGTTCCTCAACGACAGCTTGGGAACTCAGGGTTAACGTTGCTGCTACGAGCTTCCCGATGTCTTCAGGCTCCAGCAATCGTCGAGGTGGCAATTCCTCACCTGCCCACATGTCAGTTAGTGTTCCACCTGGCGAAATGAACGTGACCCCAATATTTTGCTTCATGAGTTCTTTACGAAGGTTGATCGCATAACCACGCAACGCCCACTTCGCAATTCCGTACGTTGGCACTATCGGATAAGCCTCGTAAGCAGCGGTTGATCCGATCAACACAATGCGCGCGTACGGGGATTCCTTGAGGTAGGGCAACAGAGACGACACCACGTAATGCGCTGAATGGCAATTGACCAACATATTTCGCTCAAAGTCAACATCGCGAATACTCTCTAACGACCCTTCTACGTAGTAACCGGCATCAAGCACGAGTAGGTCGAGCGTTCCTGCGGTGCTCTTCACTAGACTCTTTGCGGATTTTGCAAACGACCGACCGCTCGCCAAGTCACCCCACATTGAATGAATCTCACATGTTGTGTTCGCTCTGAGTCGTTTCGCGGCTGCGTTGACTCGCGCTTTTGAACGCGAGGCGATCAATAAATGCGAACATTGTGGAGCAATCGACTGGGCAATTGCGTAGCCAATTCCACGGGATGCCCCAGTAACAAATGCAACTAGCTTCTTTTCTGATTCCATTAAAACTCCTTTCCTTTAGCCGTCAGGATTCGCCGCCTCAGGAACGGCGAAAAATACCTGTAGAGCGGGTCAGCAGCCCTAAATGCCTTCCAGTCTTCACCGGTAATATTTCGTCGGCAAACGGGCGTATTGCAGTTGCACGGAATCCTAAGCCTCCATGCCGCGTCGCACTCCCAGAATGCGTAATCTGTGACCAGTTCTTCGCCGGCGCCGACGTCCCGAATTGTTACGATTGAAATCGCATCTGTAAAACCAATATTTGGATCGCAGGAGTGATTAATATGATCCGAGTAGTCTTTACAGCCCGTAGCAAGCTCGGCCAATATGACTTCTTCGGAAAGGGGTGTAGTTGTTGAGGGCATGACTCCGTTAGCGCGCCTCTCGGAAATATGAAACAGGTAACCCCCAAGGCGCAGAATGCGATGGCCAGCCCGGAATGGAATGGTGGCATACAACCCATAGCCATGAATAGGTGATTGGCGGACTTCCAATCCCTCAGAAAACCACGCTTCAATATCTGGAATGAGGTCACTCATTTCTTTCTAACACTCACCTTAGCTCAATGGTTTTGGTACGAATTCCAGCAAAGAGCTCTTTAGCCACATTGTGTAGGAAGTCTCGATATTTCTCCGTAAGCTGCGGTTCAGCAAGTGCATAGCTCATGAGATAAACATTCTTGTAAATGGAGGAGACCAACTTTTCGTATTGATCTCGCGACATGCTATGCCACGTCCGTTCCGCCTCACTGCCTAGATGGGCTATATAAAGTGCAGCGGTGGTGAGCTTGCAATCTCCTGCGTCGAATGAGCAGATTTCGGGCTGCTGGTACTTCGCGTCGATTTTTCGCAACTTAATGCCGAAAGCAGTGGCATGGTGTTGGAACAATCGAGCTTTTGCTTGATAGTTGGCCCCTCGTGCAGCACAAATCTCGTAAACGACCTGCTGAATGACCGTTCCATGGCACGCTCTAAAGAGACGTGACAGAAGTTGGCGCGATACAGTTCGCTCTTCGTAGTCTGCTCCCTTTGAGGTAACAAGATAGGCAATAAAAAGCGAACGAACTTCTGGAATATAGATTGCTTTCAAAAAGCCGCATATGCCGCTGGCAGTACGTGCAACAAACAGGAGGTGGACTGGATCCGTTGAACGGTTTAGTCGGCGTTTGAAGTCGTGAAGGGACTTTGCAGAGTGCTGTCTGCGTAGGAAGGCTTGAAGGTGGTTAGGTGGAACGCGTTCATAATCCGGGATGCGTTCACAATAGAGCGCTGAGAGTTCCTCGAATTGCTGATGACTCAGCTTTCGCATTACCTTGACGCGCAATCGATCGCGCCACTTTGCCGTCAACCAGACAGTGAGCCACGCTGTAAGTGCGATCGTCAAAATTGCGATTATGACTGGTACGACGATTGAGGTGACAAATGTTGATCGATCTAGGCCGAGTATTTTGTGCGCGATTGGAGGCGCATTCTGCACTTTGGGATCAATCACTCAGCACCTGCCCCGACGGCGCGCATGACGTCGAATCTGACTGAATAGAAAACGTTTGTCGCATCGCATGAATCATACGAAAGCATTCGCACTGTTGTGTAGTGCAGGTTTGAGCCTTTGATTTGGCACAACGGCATGCCCGGATAGCCGCTTCGGAGAGATGCGAGAATAGTGCCCATGAAATTGGTGAGGGATGATGGGAAAATCCCCATCTGTGCATATTCTCCGTCGATCAACAAAGTGAACCGGTACGTCTCTTGAACCATTGGGCGATACCCCGGCGGTGGCGTACATTTCAAGGGGACACCAGTATCGCATATTACCCAAATACTGGAATGGCAAGCCGTTGAAAATAATCCGCTTGGCGAAATTGCAGCGAAAATGCCAACGCACAGGCGGTCGCACGCCTTGGTATCTGAATCGAAGAATGGTTTTGTCCGAACAAAAGCGGCTGCATTCTTTCCGGGCTTTGAAACCTCTATGGTCCAGCCCAAATAATGGATCTATTCTTCATCTGCTTCTGCAAGGTGCGGCTGAACACTTTAGTGACAATATTTGCCCCTAGAATCCACGAATCGTCAAGTCACTCATTGACCCCAGATTTAGCGCACACTATCGAAAATCCGGCAAACACTATGCGCCGGAATCGGCCATTATGCCTCCAAGGCATATTGGTCTCCCTGGAATTCATTGGACGCGACCGGAAAACCAGCCTTAACTTTGCGCCATAGCTGACCTACGAGGTCAGCGGAGGTGCAAAGTGAATGGAATTGCCCGTCGTCACCGGTCGGATAAGGCTCCCGCCCGGTTGCCCATTCAGCCTGCCCAAAGGCTGAGAAAACTCCTCACCAAAGACAGCCTTCTCCACGCCGCTCACGTGATGGGGCCGACTCTGACTGCGCTCATGTTTGCGGGTGCCAGCAGCGCCGTCGCCCATGCCCAGGGAACGATGGATTTCTCCGGGGCAACCACCCTGATGGACACGTTTAAGACGTTCGCCATGTATGCCGGTGCGGTCATCTGCCTCGGCGGCCTGATCTTCGCCGGAATTCGCATGATGACCGGACGCTTTCAGGATGCCATTCCCGGCCTGTTCGGCGCGCTATTCGGCGCCGGAATTCTTGGCTGGGGAGCTGGCTGGATCGGCTCGCTCACTGGGCAACAGATGTGACGGTGAGCAGCCATGACCAGACGAGGAGAACCGTTACCGATCAATCAAGCGCTGAATCGTCCGAGGGCCAAGCTCGGCCTCGACCTCACAGCATGGATGGCGATCGTATTCGTCTGTGTAACGGTTTTCCTCGTTGGATTTCGTCTGGTGGCGATGATCGCCTTCCCCACACTTGCAGCGGGGGCCTGGCTCATCGTCCGCAAACACCCGAAGATGTTCGAGCTCTGGGGCCTGAGCCTCAGCCAGAAGTCCTACTATGACCCGCGCAAATA
>JABEUP010000031.1 GCA_013044365.1 Acidimicrobiaceae bacterium | reverse complement strand
CGATTGAGGCTTTGGATGGCTTTGGACTCGAGTTTCGCACTGTCGCACGCGCCGGAATAAGGGCGCTATACGCAGAGGTAAAGCTGCCTAAATCGACTGCGCATAGAGGCCTTTCAGAGATTTATTCGATTATTGACCGCTCCGGTCTGAGCCGGAAGCACAGGGATTTTTCCAAGAGCATCTTTTTGAAACTGGCCCGGGCCGAAGCCAAGATACACAACGTCAGCGTGAGCGGGATCGAGCTGCATGAGGTCGGGTCGCTGGATGCCATCTTGGATATCTGCGGATTTGTGATCGCAAAGGATTTGCTTGAAATAGGCGAGATCTATGTGGCTCCTCCCGCTCTTGGAAGAGGAGTGTCCAGCGGCGCCCACGGAAAGCTCCCGGTCCCAACTCCGGCGGTGTTAGAGCTTCTAGCGGGTCATGAGGCATATGGCGGTTCTCCGGAGTTTGAGGCCACGACTCCGACGGGAGCGGCAATACTTTCAACAGCGGCAATTTTCACGGACCGGATGCCGCAAATGACAATAGAGGCGGTTGGCTACGGTGCAGGCAGTAAAGATCCGCGCGAATTCCCCAATGTAGCGCAAATGGTGCTTGGGACGATGAGCCAGACCGCACCTGTGATGCCTGAGCTTCCAGGTCATGTTGAGCAGGTGGTCGAGCTTGAGACCAATCTCGACGACATCACCGGAGAGCTGGGCGGATATTTGATTTCCTACCTGTTGTCCAAGGGCGCTTTAGACGTGTTTCTCACATCGATAATTGTGAAAAAAGATCGTCCGGGATTGTTATTGTCCGCCATAGTTCGTCCGGACGAGGTGGCGAGGATTTCGAGTGAGATCTTTGCCCTCACTGGAACACTGGGAATCAGGTCGATCGCCAAAGAACGATATGTGCTGGAGCGGAGGTTCTTTGAGATTTCACTTCTGGGCGAGCTTGTTTCGGTAAAGGCGGGTCCTTACCGGGCCAAGGCGGAATTCAGCCAACTCGTTGCGCTGGCCGAAAAACACCGTGTGCCGATTTTACAGTTAGAGAGGATGGCTCAGGCGGAGATTGAAAAGTATCTATCGGTCAATGCGATAAATTTTAATCATCAGTGAGATCAATTTAGCATCGTCAAGATTGGATTGGTGGCAAACGTTGGAGTTCAGACAGCTGGGCAGAAGCGGCCTTACAGTTTCGGTGGTGGGTCTAGGTTGCAATAACTTTGGGGTCCGCTGCGACTTCGATCAGAGCGAGGCGGTCATCAACTCGGCTATAGACAACGGTATCACCTTCTTTGATACCGCCGATATTTACGGGGGACATGGCGGTTCTGAGACCATCATTGGCAAGGTTATCAAGGGGCGCAGGGACCAGATAGTTCTCGCATCGAAATTTGGCATGGATATGGGAACTCCAGATATTGCACGAGGATCGAGAAGTTACGTGCGCAAGTCAATAGAGGGTTCATTGCGCAGACTTCAGACAGATTATCTAGACCTCTACCAGTTCCATCGGCCGGATCCGCTGACCCCTATCGAGGAGACATTGGCTGGCCTTGACGAGCTTGTCAAAGAGGGCAAGGTTCGCTACATTGGTTGTTCCAACTTTGCCGGATGGCAAATTGCCGAAGCGGAACTGTTGGCGCGAATGAAGAACTCGGAACGTTTCATCTCGGCGCAGAACCACTATTCCCTGATCGAGTTCTCCGTGGAGGAGGAAGTCATTCCGGCCTGTGTCCACTTTGGGCTTGGAATGCTTCCTTTTTATCCCTTAGCTTCCGGGCTATTAACCGGCAAGTTCCAACGGGGCCAGGAACCACCCAAGGGGACAAGGCTTGCGAACAGACGGGAGGAACTCGACAGGGCAAACTGGGATGTGGTGGAGGGGCTTTCCGGGCTGGCCAAATCGATGGGAGTGGCTTTGGCCGATCTCGCGATTTCCGCACTTGCTTCAAAGCCTGCCGTTGCTTCGGTTATTGCCGGGGCAACCCGTCCGGAACAGGTGGCATCAAACGTAAAGGCAATCGAACTCAAGCTCAACGCCGATGACATGGCAAAGGTTAGAGAAATTACCGGCTCATTGACCTAAGGCTGACTTCTGGCCTTTCCGGTTCATGGTAGCCCGACCCTAATCTGAGGATCAGATCAATTTTTAATGGAAGAATTTCACTTTCATTTCACTATCTGTTTACCCGCACTTTATTTTCCCGTAACAAACGCTGTATAGAAATATATGCATGGTCGGTTACATCGATATATTTGAGAACCTTGGGAGTGAATTCGAACTGGGATCATTCTCATGGACATTTGATGTCTTCCCTCAAAATCGTGGGCTGACTGAGAAGTTTCTCCCCAAGAGCGCTGACGCGGTCGCTGCAATGGCTGATCCGTCGCTTCCGCTCGCACCCTGCAATGCCACCGAACCCCCATTCGGAGCTGCGCCGCCAGCCCACGGCGCAGCGGGCATTGCGCCTTGGCAGCAATCCGGCTTAAGATGAAAAAGATCAACATCTTGGAGACAGTAACCAAAATCCGGTGGTATCGGCCAATGTGGCGAATTGCCCATATCGGTTGCAGTAATTGTGCGATCAGGAGACAATTGGAGTGCTAGCGTCGGAAATGCATGATTTGTGGGCTGCCAGGCCACAGATTTATCGCGGCATGGTTATCTGATCCAACCTTCTCGGTGAGCAGTAGCACTGATGCCTAATAGTTGGAGGGAGGAGTGGCATTGACACAGGATGTCTCAAACAGCTCGATCTCGTATATGCCCCCGTTGACGTTTGGACCAGGTTCGGTCGATTGGCAACACCGGATAGATCCGGCAGAGTTGCGTCGGCAGCGAATGGAACGTGCAAGGGCAACTCTCAAAGACAACGGGATCACCGCGATCCTGGCCAGCGGCAGTGAATACTGCCGGTATCTGACTGGGCTTCGGGGACCGGAATTTACCCCGGACCTGTGGTATGTGCTTTTCCCGGCCGAGTCTGAGCCGGTGGTTTTTGCTCACGCCGGTTATGTGTGTAATATGCCTCCGGAGGCGCCCTGGATACGCGAATGGCGTGTAGCCCGAAGCTGGCTACGGGGCATACCGGGCAGGGAAGCCTGCAAATTCGAGGCGGCGGAATTTGCGAAAGACATTCGCACCGAGCTTGAAAAGCTCCAACTCGGAGATGAGCCTTTGGCAGTCGCCGGATTTGACTCCTACGCCCGGACCGCCCTGGGAGAAGTATGCGATCGTATAGTACCTGGCGAGGGGATTATGCAGGAGGCGATGGCCGTCAAGACGTCGGAGGAGGTCGCCTGCCTTCGCATGGCTGGCGCGATCACTGACCGTATGTGGTCCGCCATTTCGAGAGGCATGCATGCCGGAATGACTGATTCTGAAGTAGCGGCGGTTGGGCGGTCTGCCGGAAGCACTGTCGGTGCGGAAAGGGTGGTTGCCGGGTTTCGATCTGGTCCGTTGGCATACGAACGCGGTATCAAAGGAACAAACCTCATTATTACACACGGAGACCTTCTGTTCGGAAATGTATGCGGGACCAGTTACCTCGGTTATAATGCCTGCTCCTACAGGACATTCACAGTTGGCCGAGCTCCAACCAGAGATGAAAATACCTGGATGGAGGAGCTTCAGGGCCGCCTCCTTGGTGTCATCGGGGAGCTTGTTCCAGGAAGGGAGACTAGCGCTGCGGCACGACATTTTCCTGCTGCCAGGGACCTGGGGTACGAAAAGGAGGCGGAACTCTTGACGATTGAGATTGGCCACGGCATTGGACTGCACCAATACGAACAGCCAGTCGTGAATCGCCAGTGGTCGCTTGAGTATCCGCAGGAGATAAAAGAGGGAATGGTGATCGCCGTTGAGGGCCGCGCGGGAGTCCCTGGAAAGTCCACCGTGAGGATCGAATACATGGTTATAGTGACAAAGGACGGCCCGATGCTGATCGACCGTTACCCTACGGATATCATTTCAGTATCCTGAACGCAGCCTAGGGAATCGTGGCGGCGGCCATGGCGGCTATTCCCGGTCGCTTCCAAGAATAACCGGCGGGAGTGGTGTGTCACCGGCGCTGTGTGAGCCGTTGCCGGTCGGTCGAAGCTGGGAAAGAGCCTCAACTGCGTGGGACTGCCAACAATACCGGGATTTCGCGGTCTGTCTTAGTCTGATACTCCGCGTACCTTGGAAAAGTGGCAATAGCTAGTTCCCACCACAGGGTTCGCTCGTCCCCTTTGGCTTGCCTAACTGTCACGTCGATTCGGTCGGCTCCGTCCTGGATCGCCACCGCATCCGGGTGGGTGACCAGGTTGTGGTACCAGTGCGGATTGTTAGGAGCGCCACCCCTCGAAGCCACCAGGGCGTAGGTGCCGTCCTTGGCCACCCGGATCACCGGAGTCTTGCGTATTTTGTTTGACTTGGCGCCCAGACTGGTGATTATGATGACCGGAACCCCGGTATCGCTCTGAGTATTTCCTTTTGTGCCCCGGGAGCGTTCGTACAGCTCCACCTGTTCGCGTACCTTTGGATTTGGACTGGGTTCATAAATAAAATCTTCGGCCATTACGACGCCTCCCAGGCTGCTTTAGCAATGCAGCATTGGTTCCAAAATAGATAGCGCGCATCGTTAAACCGGGATGCGCAGGAAAACACTTAGAGTTTACAACGCTCGGTGCGGGGTGCATTGCGTTGAGTTTCTGATTCTATAACCGCATCAGCACCCGGGAAAATGAGACGGCAACGCCATTGGCGTCATCATTGGATTGTCTCGGGAGGCGGGACGGAACCGTGCCAGGAGATATCAGAGGTTACTTAGATCGCGCAGCCTTGGCTGAGATAAGCCTGGAAGTTGTTCAAGACTGGTCCGGAAACGGTAAATGAAAGCAAAGTTAGGGGGTTCTTTTCAGTGAGATGACCAAGGCTTTCGGAAACCGCTCCGGAATCCAGGCTATATGACCAGCTAAGTCCTGTTTCTATAACAACGCGGCGAGCCCAAAATCTGATTGGGTTGTACGCTTCGCACGACTCGCGGTGGCATAAAGATGGAAGCGGATCAGAGAGTGGTGAAGCCCGAAGAAAGAGCCATTGAGATTTCACGGAAATAACTGTAAATTGGCACTGGGAAAAGTGTGTGCGTAATCCAGACTGCCACCAAATGGGGAGAGGACCAAAAATTCAACGACGTTAGGGGCAATGCCTCGATCAAAGGAAGAGACCATGGATATCGTAAGCCCAGGAGTTCGCCGCATGATAGATGCGGCTCAAAGTGATCCGGAGAGGTACTGGGATGAGGCGGCCCGCCATCTTCCCTGGTTTCGAACCTGGGACAAGGTGTTCGAACACGATCCCCCTACCTTTCGATGGTTCCTAGGCGGCCGTACCAACATCTCCTACAACGCCCTGGATTATCACCTCAGCAGAGGTTGGGGAGGCCACGCAGCGTTGATCTCTGAGAACGAACTTGGCGAACGAAGAACCTTCACCTACGCCCAACTCCACCACGAGGTCAAGCGAATTGCCAGGGCTCTCCGGGGTCTCGGTGTCAAGCGCGGAGATCGTGTTGCCATCTACATGCCAACTATGCCGGAGGCAATTGCCGCCATGCTTGCAACAACCCGGATTGGCGCTATCCACCTGGTTGTCTTTGCCGGTTTTGGCAGTGGTGCCCTTTCGGAGCGGGTCAGACTGGCCGGGGCCAAGGTCCTTCTTACCGCGGACGGGACGTGGCGAAAAGGGAATCTGGTTCCGCTTTCAAGCATTGTGGAGGAAGCGCTGGCGACCCCTGACTGTCCCATTGAGAAGGTGGTGGTGCTCGGACGAAAAGGCGAACCAAAGAGTTTGAAACCCGGACGTGACCTTACCTGGGAGCAGTTTCTGGCCCTCGGGGATGGCCAGTCGGATGTCTGCGAGGTCATGGAGTCGAATGAGCCGGCATACATACTTGCCACCTCGGGAACCACGGGAAAGCCAAAACTTACGGTGCATACACATGGTCCGTACCAGGTAGGGATTACAAGTTCCGCCCGTGTCTGCTTTGGAATGACTGAGCGCGATGTCTGGTGGTCGACATCGGACATCGGCTGGGTGGTCGGCCACAGCTACATCGTATATGCGCCTCTGCTGGTTGGTGCAACGACGATCGCCTATGAAGGTGCGCTTGACCATCCCGGTCCTGAGCAGCTATATGAAATTGTCGAGCGCTACAGCGTGACCGGCGTGTTTACCGCACCGACTGCGGTGCGGATGTTGATGCGCTATGGCAGCGAGCCGGCACTCAAGCACGATATCTCGTCGCTGACCCGGGTGGTTTGCGCTGGCGAGGTTTTGAATGTGCCGGCATGGGAGTGGCTGCAGTACGAGGTTCTGGGAAACGAAGTGCCCGTCATAGATCACATGTGGCAGACCGAGACAGGCGGCCCGGTTTTCGGAAACCCGTTTGGCATCAACCTCCTTCCGATCAAGCCTGGATCTGCCGGAATACCGCTGCCAGGAATGGCGGCTGAGGTCAGGGATTTAGACGGACGCAAATGTGAGCCGGACGAGAAGGGCATTGTCGTGATAACGCGGCCGTTTCCGGGACTTACGGCAACGATATGGAAAGACCAGGAGCGCTATGGCCGCGACTACTGGGGTCAGATTCCCGGAGTCTTCTTCACCGGCGATGCCGCCTCGGTGGATAAAGACGGGTACTTCTGGTTCTCGGGGAGGGCCGACGAGATCATCAAGATTGCAGGACACCGTATCGGCACCATTGAAGTGGAAACGGCCTTTCTCCACAATCCCGCCGTGGCCGAGGCCGGTGTCACCGGCAGGCCGGATGAGCTGCGCGGCGAAGTCATCTCCGCCTTCATCGTGCTGCGGGCGGGGAACGCTCCGTCTGATGAACTCCGTGAGTCCCTACTCCAGACGGTGCGGGACCAGATCGGTCCTATCGCCGTCATCGCCGAGATCAATTTCGTAAATGCTCTGCCAAAGACCCGGTCGGGCAAGATAATGCGGCGCGTGCTAAAGGCGGTGACACTTGGAATAGATCCCGGCGACGTATCCACCATTGAGGACGAAGGTTCGGTGGCCGACGCCCGTGACGCCTGGGCACAAATGCGGGCGGACAACGGCGCCGATTAGACAGGCATGGCGGAATCGGCGGGTTTATGAAGGTATTTTGTTAGTTCCTCAAATGAGTGACTATTAACACTTCAGTTCCCCAGCATTGTCCGAGAGCGGGAGAAGAAAAACTATCCGGCCAAAATACCTCCGTTAGCTTTGTAAGAAACAGCGATTCCGCAGGCCTGGTGCCGTTAACGCACCACTGCCAGTTTCGATATAATACAAGCCGGCAAATGAAACCCCAGAATATCGGATCTAGGGCGAACGAAATCATATCGGGAGGACAGATCGAATACCGACTTCTCGGAAGAACAGGCTTGTCAGTTTCAGCGGTAGGCTTTGGTTGCGGCAGCACCGGGGGTTTGTTTGTGCGCGGCAGTTCAGAAGCTCAGCGTGCGGCGGTCTCCTGCGCGATCGAAGGCGGAATCAATTACTTTGACACCGCTGCCCAGTACGGCAACGGGCGCTCTGAGGCGAATCTGGGGCGAACCCTCTCCGACCTTGGTGCATCACCATACCTGGGGACAAAATTGCACCTCTTTCCTAATGAGATTCCGGACGTGACACGGATCATCCGTGGAAAGCTCACAGAGAGCCTCCGCCGACTCGGGTATGAACGAATCGACGTTTGCACCCTGCACACACGTGTCGGATCGGGTCCCGATGAATTACCGGGGTCAGATGTCGTTGGTCCTGTGGCAGATGCGATGGCTGAACTTGTATCGGCTGGTCTTGCCGGAGCTATCGGATTTACTGGATTAGGCGAAACTAAAGAGCTTCACCTGGTGGCAAGCAGCGGCCGCTTTGATGTATTCCAGTGCTACTACAACCTGTTGAATCCTAGTGCAAGCAACCCTGGCAGCCCGGATGGAATATCGCAGGATTTTGACGGATTACTTAATTTGGCGGCTGATCATGGTATCGGTTCGGTTGGTATCCGTGTGCTGGCAGGCGGAGCACTTGCCGGCGGCGAATCCCGCCACCCACTTGCCGGACCAATAGGAAACCCGATGGCCAAAGGAGAAGGATATTGTTCGGATCTTCGGCGAGCAACCAAATATCTGGGTTACCTATGCGAAATGGGCGTGTCGAGTTTAGCTGAACTCGCATATCGCTTCGCTTTTACGAATCAGAGAATCTCAACAGTGCTTGGCGGTTTCTCGGATAAGACCCA
Source organism: Acidimicrobiaceae bacterium (assembly GCA_013044365.1). Classification (GTDB taxonomy): domain Bacteria; phylum Actinomycetota; class Acidimicrobiia; order Acidimicrobiales; family Acidimicrobiaceae; genus SCQM01. The sequence goes on along the minus strand of JABEUP010000031.1, from coordinate 44 downwards.
GGTCGACCAGTGCCTGGAATTCGCATCGCGGGGACCGCTTCCGG
>JABEUP010000227.1 GCA_013044365.1 Acidimicrobiaceae bacterium | reverse complement strand
CTGGAACTGGGTGCAATAGCGGAAATAAATTACAAAATCCCAAATGCAAATGCACTTCTTTTTGACAATATTCAAGGTTACGGCAATGGTTTCAGGGTTTTGACTGGCAGCACTACATCACCAGGCCGTCTCGGGCGAACGCTCAATCTTGGTGACAGTCTCAACGATCTCGAGCTTGTCGCGGCAATTAGGAACAAGCCTTCTAAATGGGCAGCCGACTCGCATAAATTTCAATTTAAAGAGGTACAAACGGCTCCATTTTTCGAAAACCGTTATGACAGGGACCATATAGATTTGCTGTCTTTCCCGGTGCCGCGCTGGCATCAGCATGACGGTGGAAGATATATAGGTACCGGATGCTTCGTGGTGACATCCGACCCCGAAACTGGCGAATATAATGGCGGTAGTTACCGAATGGAGGTTCAGGACCATGGTGGTTCTGTCACGCTGGCCTCCGTCCCCGGTAAGCATGGTTCCCAGCATATTGACAGATGGTTCCAGCGAGAAGGTCGCGCCCCGGTGGCGGTTTCGTTTGGGCACGATCCGTTACTGATCGTGGTGGGCGGTACCGAAGTGCCTTCTGGAATTTTCGAGTTGGACTATGCCGGTGCAATCCTTGGGAAAAACATTCCGGTTGTGAGCGGTCCGGTGACTGGTCTTCCGATACCAGCTGGCGCTGAAATAGTCATAGAAGGATGGCTAAGTCCTGATAACACAAGAGATGAAGGTCCGTTTGGTGAGTGGACCGGCTATTACTCGGGTGAACGGCGGCCATGTCTGGCGATTGAGATTGAGGCGCTTTACTGCCGCAATAATCCGATTCTGCTTGGAGCTCCCCCAAGTAAGCCGCCGCATGACTACTCCTATATGAGGACGATGCTGAAGTCTGCCATGATCCAGGATGAGTTGTCAGAAATGGGAGTCGCTGGCGTTAAGGCTGCCTGGGCTCATGAGGCGGGAGGCGGGCGTCTTTTCATCGCGGTATCGATAGATCAGCGTTTTGCAGGACACGCACGCCAGGTTGGATTGTTGGCATCTCAGTGTCCAGCGGCGGCTTATATGAACCGCTTTGTCGTCGTCGTCGATGACGATATTGATCCAAGCGATCTGGGGCAGGTCGTGTGGGCAATGTCAACTCGTTGCGATCCAGCCACCGATTTTGAGATTATTCATCGAACATGGGGAAGCAAACTCGATCCTATGCTCGCACCAGGTTTGCCGCCATACAATAATCGTGTAGTTATAGATGCGTGCCGTCCTTTCGAGCGCAAGGCGACCTTTCCACGGGTGGCGGAGTCGGCTCCCGACTATCTTGCAGAGGTGCAAAATAAATGGGCGCATGTTTTTAAGAGTGGCGACTGATGATTATTTGCAATGACTGATTATAGAGAGGTGGGTGATATCTGCCTTGGCCACTAATGTTCCCGCAGTTTCCGCTGCCGTAAGAATACTGGAATGTTTAGCGCAGAGCTGGCCGGAAATTGTGACGCCTAGCACTTTAGTGAATGAGCTGAAACTGAATAGGAGCACCTGTTACAACATCCTAGGAGTTTTGGAACAGGCTGGCTGGGTAACTGGGCGTGACAACGGACCAGGATGGACGCTTGGCCCGCGCTTGCTTGTACTTACCGGAGTTACGGACAATATCAAGAACGAGATTGCGCAAAGAGAGATTGAGGTTCTTAGCGCAGAGCTTGGGTTCGTGGTTTTTATCGTCGATAAGGAACGGGGTGGGGGATATCGTGTCGTTGGTGTCGCTGAGCAGACCTCAGGGGTGCGGGTAACTGTCAGCGTCGGTGACGGTTTTCCATTTTCCGCCCCGGCTATCATGCAGTCATTTTTTGCCTGGACAGATGACGCTGAAGTTGAGCAGCTGATCGAGGAACATAAGCTTCTTCCATTCACTGAGAAGTCAATTACCAGTCTTCCAGAACTGCGCGAGGCTCTTGCACGCGTTCGGGAGCGCGGTTATTCAGAAAGCATACAACAGTTCAATATGGCTCAGGGTGGGGTGGCAGCTCCTATTTTTGACTCCGCCGGACGGGTTCGCCAGGTAATATGTTCTTTGGCATTTTCGAGCGAATTAGATGACTCCAATGTCGACTCGATTGGCCGGTCAATCCGCCGGTGCGCGGAGGTAATCACCTCGCGAAGCGGGGGGATTCCACCAGTGAACTACGGGGTTTCACAAGTTCCTGGTTGACGATTTTTTCGCATCAGCGGTTTCTATTTTTTTGGAGATTCGATCTGTAATCGATATTCATAAGTGCCGTGTGCTTATTTATTGGATAATTAATGTAAGTCGTGCGTAGTGTGCCTGATGAAGCAGGCAAATGCCACATGGAATTTTTATGGCGTTCGAGACTTGGTTGCATTTATATTTTTAAGGCCTTACTTGATACCCGGAAGGAAACTACCCAATAATTCCACTCGTTAATCGGTTACTTGTCAGTCATAGATCTCACTGGTAATTGAATAAATGGGCAGGGTTAAGGCATTAGGCGATGTGTAAAGTCCGCCAAGCGCCCCGGAGGTACCTGCCAGGGTCCATGAGGCGCTCCACGTCTCCTTCAGAGATATGGTGGCAGATCCTTGGTTTTCATAGACATGGGTGATGTTTCCATTCGGCCAGGGGAGTCCGCAGGAGTTGTAAGGTCCAGACCATTCTTCTCCGCTTTTCCATCGGACCCAGAGTTCTCCAGTCGCGGCAATCGTTGCGGTCCCTATCGGTGTGTTGTCGTAGAAGGTCTTTGAAGTGGTACATGTTGCGGTAAGAAATGATGTCAACCCGGTGAGCGCAAACCCTGGTGGAACGCTGAATTGAGGAACCGGAAGCTGATTTTGCACGCTCTGGTTCCAGTAGGTGGTTACAGCCTGTGCCGGATCAACTTTCGGTGCCGACGATGAGACACCCGAGCGATAGCGGCAAATTGGATATGTTGCGTCAAGACTGTTCCAAGTTTCAATTGCTGAATACTGGAGCTGATAGGCCTCCATGTAGCTTTCAATCGGAGCGCTGGTTGTCATGGCCAGGCAAGGTTCAGTTGAAAAGCTTGGGTTGCCTACTATTACTACTGGTGTATACACGTAGTAGATGGGAACTACCTCCTGCATGGGCCAGCCGTTGTAATAGATGTACTTGGTTGTCGTTGATGAAGTGATCCCGCCAGGTGAGCCAATCGTGTTCGAACCTGACGAATTTACAATTATGGTTCCACCTGAGCCGCTAACTCCACTATCGCCATAGGCGGGCAATGACAGGCGAAACACCATTATGGCGACAAGGGATAAAAAGGCTGAAACTGCCAGCACTGCTTTTGAGGGTTTTACGATCTTCATTATTCCCCAACTGTTTAGGACCACATATGTCCGTCATGTTCAAGTTGGGGGAAGCCGAACCAGTTTTATTTGTTCATGCGCACTGTGTCAATAGAAACTTGGGATATTGGTTAAGCTCCAACTGCGTGGTATCCACCATCCACGTGGACGATCTCGCCGGTAGTGGCCGGAAACCAGTCTGATAAAAACGCAACTATCGCCTTAGCTACCGCTGATGAGTCCGTTACATTCCAGCCAAGCGGAGCACGATCATTCCAGAGGGTGTCGAAAGCTGAGAATCCGCTGACAGATTTGGCGGCGATGGTCCGCACCGGACCTGCTGAAATCAGGTTTACCCTAATGTTGTCTTTTGCCGCGTCGCGTGCCAGATAACGCGAAAGTGATTCTAAGGCAGCTTTCGCAACTCCCATCCAGTTGTAGCCGGGCCATGCCATGCTGGCATCAAAATCGAGGCCAACTACTGAAGAGGTGCCAGCTTGGCGCAGAAGCGGCAAGACTCCTTCGACGAGAGCTTTTAGAGAGTACGCCGAGACTTCAAGTGCAACGGCGACATCGTTCCAAGAGGCGTTGAATATGTCACCTTCAATGCATGCTGATGGAGCGAATCCGATGGCGTGTAAGACGCCGTCAAGCTTGCCCCACTTGCTTTGAATGTGATTTAGGACCGACGCCATGTGTTGTGGATTTGTCACATCGAGTTCCAAAACATCGGGTGTCCTAGGCAGTTTTCGCGCAGTGCGCTGCGTGATGGAAAGACCGCGGCCCACTCCGGTAAGAATGATGTCCGCACCTTCATCCTGGGCAAGCTTGGCGGCTCCGAAAGCGAGGGACTGGTCGTTTAGTACCCCAGTAATTAGGATTTTTTTATCACTAAGTATGCCCATAATTCCTCCGGAATCTTTTAGCCTTGATTGACGATAGCTGCCACAAACATGGATTGTCCCATATTAGACATCGAAGAATGCGAAGTTGGCAATGTTGATGGGTGGCCATCCAGGAAAGGTTTAGTTTGCTTATAGGAATTGTTGGTGGTACCGGGGCTGCAGGCAGGTCACTTGCACTTCGGTTCTCATCGCTTGGCCACCAGGTGATGTTGGGCTCGAGGACCGCCGAGAAGGCAAAGGAAGCCTCTCACGGCCTCTTATCCCAGGATGGCCTGGTGGGCGGGATTAGTGGAATGACAAACCTCCAGGCGGCCGGGGCTGAGATGGTGTTCATTGCGACTCCGTGGGAT
>JABEUP010000226.1 GCA_013044365.1 Acidimicrobiaceae bacterium | reverse complement strand
TCAACGGCGCTGACATAGATCCGACCCCGGTTGTGACGACAATGGGGGTTGTCTCCGTTCTGGAGAGAAGACCTCCAGGAATTGGATTTACCGAGCCTGCCAGTCTGGTTCTAATCGGAGAAACTCAAAGGAATTTGGCCGGATCACGCTGGGCGTATCAGCTCAACAATGATAAGTCGGGGTCCCTCCCAAATCTTGATCTGCGTTCGCACCGGTCGCTGCTGAATCTGATACTGGAACTGGTGAGAGAAAGCGAAAGCTACGCGGTCTCTGCGATACATGACGTATCTGATGGCGGGCTTGCCCTCGCATTGGCCGAGATGGCTATTGCTGGAGATCTGGGTGTGGAGATTGCCGAGGGATCGATACCTGATTACCTGGCCTTGTTTTCTGAGTCTGCTTCCAGGGTATTGGTTGCCACTTCAAATCCCCAAGCCATTGTAAGCTCCGCTGCGGGCTATCATCTGCCCGCACGAGTGATAGGCGATGTCAGGGGATCCAGGCTTTATGTTCCTGGACTTGTAAACCTGACACTTCAAGATCTGCGGGATGCGCTAAGACGGAATGCGGTTAGTTGAGGCGGTTCTTGAGTTCGTCCAGTACCGAATCAGGTACCTCAAGGTCGCCCTCGCCGGTTCCTATTTGCAGTCCCGTCTTGTAGATCCCGTGATAGTCCGAGCCTCCAGTGGCGACCAAAGAAAGTGAGCCGGTCATCTCGACCAGAAGGGATCTCTGGTTGGCGTTGTATCGTGCATAGTGTGATTCCATACCGGCCAGGCCGTACTCTTTAAGCTCTGCAAGGTATGTGAGCAATTCATTGGCATGAAGATCCAGAGAAAGCGGGTGGGCGAGTACGGGAAGCGCGCCTGAAGCAACGACAAGTTCTATAGCTTCTCTGGGAGTCAATAGCACCTTTGGGACGTAGAACTGCCTTCCTTTGGCCAGGAAACTGTCGAAAGCCTCCTGGATAGATGACACCAGCCCCTTTTTCATCATTACTGCCGCAAAATGTGGTCGTCCAAGATTCGGACCACCGGCCTCTTCCATCAGCTCGTCCCAGGTGATCGGGAAACCGGCGTCACGCAGTTTGGCAGCCAAGGCCTTATTGCGCTCTGTTCTGGCATGTTGGATTACAAATAGCCGGTCCTGCAATGGTCCCGAAGCGGGATCGAGGAAATAGGCCAGGAGATGGAACGTTCCAGTCTCGTAAACGCATGAAATCTCAATGCCGGAGACAAAACCCACTCCCAGTTCCTCTGCACGTTTTCTCGCTGATTCGATACCGTCGAGCCGATCATGATCGGTGAGGGCGACATAACTGCATCCTGCCTCGTTTGCCAACTCGATAATTCTTTGAGGAGAGTCTGAGCCATCGGAAAATCTAGAATGGGTATGCAGGTCGATCATTATGCGCTTTCGTTAATCTTTCTAATTTTCACTCTCCAGGGTATTGTTTTCTGGGTAAAGTAACGACAATCCCTAAGGGTAATTACGAAAATTCGACTAAGTTTTCTAGGTGGGCGTCCAAGAATCTTAGTTAGGTACTTCCAAGCGCGGAGAGCGCTGGACTCGATACCAGAGCCGTGTTGTTCGATTGAGATTAGGAAAACGAGCGAGTTTATGTCCTTAACAAAGGACCAGATATTGGGTTTCAACGGTGAATCTGGGTGCGACAGTCCCAGTAGTTCGGTGCAACCAAAATCTATATTCACGGTCGTTCCTGCTGCCAACCATGACTTGAGCGGACCGAACGAAACCGACTCTCTGGACGGGCCTGCTGATTCCCCCGAGGAAGCTTGCGGGGTATTTGGAATAAGGCTGGAGAATGCCTCGGTGTCGCATCTAACCTTTGATGGTCTATATGCACTCCAGCATCGAGGTCAAGAGTCGGCCGGCATCGCAGTGTCAGACGGCCAAGGAATTACTGTGGTAAAGAACATGGGCCTCGTGAGCAATGTTTTTGATGAGAGAACCCTTCTGGCTCTTCCTGGTAACATGGCCATCGGGCACACTCGGTATTCGACAACCGGAGCATCAAACTGGAAGAATGCCCAACCGGTTTTTAGAGCGGTTGGCGAATCAGGCTTTGCGTTGGGACACAATGGCAATCTGACCAATCTTGCAGAATTAGTGGAGGAAGTTGGCTTATTGCCGGGATTGACCATTTCAGACACGGATGCGCTTGCCGAACTCTTGTCCAGAAATTTTCCGAAAGATCCCGGACCTGACAGTTTGAGAGATGCGCTGCTTAAGGTTCTGCCGATGCTCAGGGGTGCTTTCTCCCTCGTGCTGATGGATATTGTCAATTTGGTTGCAGTGCGGGATCCCAATGGTTTCCGACCACTGTGCATGGGGAGACTGGGCAGTGGATGGGTATTTGCTTCCGAGTCGCCTGCCCTGGATGTCATCGGGGCTAAATTCGTCAGGGAACTGGAGCCCGGTGAAATGGTCATTGTTTCCCAGGACGAGCCACGGAGTTATTTCCCTTTTCCCGATGACAGATTGGACCCCAAGCTTTGTATTTTTGAGTTTGTTTATTTTGCGCGTCCGGATTCACGCCTCCTGGGGAAAGAGGTCCATGGCACTAGACGGAGAATGGGTCAGTATCTGGCGATGACGGCTCCGGTGGAAGCCGACATGGTAATGGGGGTTCCCGATTCCGGGGTGCCAGCGGCAGAGGGGTATGCTCTTCAGTCTCAGATCCCATATGGCCAGGGTTTGGTGAAGAACCGTTACATCGGTAGAACCTTCATCACTCCAGACCAGACTCAGAGAGCCAACGGCGTAAGGCGCAAGCTGAACACTTTAACCGAGAATATTGCGGGCAAAAGACTTGTGGTGGTAGACGATTCGATTGTTCGGGGCACTACCACTAAGGCAATGGTTAAGCTGCTTCGGGAGGGTGGGGCTGCCGAAGTGCATCTCAGGATCTCGTCTCCTCCTTACAAATGGTCCTGCTTTTACGGTATTGACACCCCCTCGAGACCAGATCTTCTCGCCTCCACCAGGACATTGGATGAGATAAGGGAGTACCTGGATTGCGATTCCATTGCGTATCTGGATATAGAGGACCTGAGGAAGGCAATTGGTGCCGATAACGGTTTTTGTGATGCCTGTTTGACCGGCAATTATCCGGTAGGGATCCCGGTTACCGTAATGTCTGTGCCGCCAGTGGGAAATAAAATCAGCTAATCATGGATAATGAATCAGAGAAGCCTTTGACGTATGCATCCGCTGGCGTGGATATTCAAGCCGGGGAAATGGCGGTGTCCCGGATTCGCTCCAAGGTTAGGGCCACTTATTCAGACGAAGTGGTCTCAGATATAGGTGGCTTTGCCAGCATGTTTGCGCCAAATCTATCCGGATACAGGGAGCCTGTTTTTGTCTCCTCTACCGATGGGGTTGGAACTAAGGCAATGGTTGCCACATGGGCTGGGATATACGATTCCATTGGGATTGATCTTGTGGCAATGTGCGTCGACGATCTTGTTTGTACCGGGGCAAGGCCGCTTTTCATGTTGGATTACATCTCAATTGGCAAGTTGGATCCCGACCAGATTGAAAAGCTGGTCAAAGGGATTGCGGATGGATGCATCATGGCTGATACTTCTCTAGTTGGCGGTGAGATGGCCGAACATCCCGGCGTGATGGGAAAAGGTGACTTTGATCTGGCAGGGTTCGCCGTTGGTGTCGTGGACCGTGCCAAGGTCTGGGGTGCAAATCGCGTCCGTGAGGGAAATAGGCTGATTGGCCTGGCCTCGCCCAATTTGCGTTCCAACGGGTTTTCACTAGCCAGGGCTTCGTTCTTCGGCCGCTCCCCAGCTGATGAAATCAGAAAGCGGGGCGATGAACCGGCTTGGTCCGGGTGTCCCAGATCTCTTTTTGAGGTGTTGCTTGAGCCTTCCGTTATCTATAGCCATGCGATTAGTTCGATACCTGACAAAAATCTCGTGTCGAGTTGTGCCCACATAACCGGGGGTGGGATTCCGGGAAATCTTCCGCGGTCCCTGCCGAATGAATTATCTGCCACCATAAATGTCAGCACGTTTGAGGTGCCACGAATATTCCGTGAAATCCAAGTCCAAGGAGGAATTTCTGATGACGAGATGTTCCGGGTGTTCAACATGGGGGTGGGGATGATCTTGGTTGTAGAGCCGGACGGAGAAACTGCTATCAGAAGTCACATGGAGAATTGCTCCATTCCAACATTTTCTTTGGGAGCAATCGACGGACATGGAGGAGGCGTGAATATTGTCTGAGCAATTACAAAAAACCTTGGATGATATTCAGAAGCTGGATCAGGAGGTGCTGATTTCAAGGCTTCGTAACCACATAATTTCCCATTCGGTACTTACGGGAAAGTTTGTTCTTAAGTCGGGGATCGAGAGTAGTTGGTTCATCGATGCCAAGAAAACTGTGTGTTCAGCCGACGGAATGCTTCTGGTGGCAAGCGCCATGTGTAGGGCAATTCCTAAAGAAGCCTCCGCAATTGGAGGTCTGACCATGGGGGCTGATCCCGTGGCATTCTCCACTGCGGCGATAAGTGCCGCCCTAGGCAAGCCGCTGCGAAGTTTTTCGGTAAGAAAAGAGGCGAAAGACCACGGTGGCGGTGGAAGGATTGCAGGAATGCTTCTGCCTAGTGACAAAGTGGTGATAACTGAAGACGCGGTTACCAGGGGTACTTCGATGCTGGAAGCAGTTTCCGAGGTGCGCAAATCCGGAGCTGAGGTCATCCTGGCGCTTGCTTTAGTGGACAGGGGAGGAAGCGCCAAGCACCTTCTGGGAGCGGTCGGGGTACCGTTCGACGCACTTTTCAGTGCGGAGGATCTGGGTTTCAACTATGAGGGCGGTTTAACCTTCTAATGCCAGCCGAGACTAAATTGCCAGCAGATCCCTTGCCGCTTTAACTATCTCATCTGTCCCGATCATCAGAGTCTGTTCGATGGCTGAGGAAAATCCGAGCAGAGGGATGTCGGGGCTTGCCAGTCTTTTGACCGGAGCATCTAGAGCCCAGAACGCATGTTCTGAAATCAAAGCCGCAACCTCGGCCCCAGCGCCAAAAGAGATGTTGTCTTCGTGGACTATGAGAACGCGAGAGCATCTCGTAGCGGAGTCCAAGATCGTGGCGCGGTCAAGTGGAGAAATTGTTCTCAGGTCCACAACCTCTATATCAGCCTCATCTTGCAATGCTTCGGCGGCGGAAAGCGCATAGTGCCGATGCAATCCATAGGTGATGATTGACAGATCTTTACCAGGCCTAACTATTTCAGCCTGGCCAATCGGTACTTGGAAGCCAGGCTCAGGGATTGGACCTGAGATCATGCGGTAAGCCTTCTTGTGCTCTAAGAACAATACCGGATCAGGATCGAGATGTGCGGAGTTGAGAAGCCCTACGACATCTTTTGGAGTGCTGGGCACCACAACTTTGATACCGGGAATATGTGAAAATAGCACTTCTATTGCCTGGGAATGATAAAGAGCCCCGTGAACTCCTCCGCCCCAAGGGGTCCGGATGACCATTGGCACATTCCATCCTCCATCAGAACGGTAGAATGCCTTGGATGCTTCCGAAACGATTTGATCGAAAGCGGAGTGGATGAAGTCGGCAAACTGGATCTCCACGATTGGGTGTTTGCCGAGAAATGCGAGACCGATTCCAAACCCGACGAGACTTGATTCCGCGAGGGGGGTGTCTACGACGCGGTTTGGGTATTTGGCCCACAGGCCTTCAGTGGCCTTGAAGACGCCGCCTTTGCGCCCGACATCCTCTCCCAAAATAATCGACGAGGGGTCGGTTTCCAGAATGTAGTCCATGGTGCTTCTCAAAGCCTCTATCACATTGCCGGTCCGCGAGGATTTGAGAGACGGCTTTTCGTACCGAGCTGGAATGGTGTTCTCGATCACCTTGGAATAAATATTTGTACCGACCGAGTCCGGAGTTGGATCAGGAACCTCTTGAGCAAGTGACGCCTGGTTGTTGATTGATTCTATGAGCTGGTCTTTGAGCTGCAATAGTTCGAAATCAGACGCAACACCGTGACCAGTCAGGTAGTCGGCAAATTTAATTATTGGGTCGTCTGCTTTGGCTGCAGCGACCTCTTCCCGGGAGCGGTAGCTTTGGTCGTCATCGTCTGAAGTGTGTGGACCAAATCTGTAAGCGATAGCCTCAATGAATGTCGCTCCTCCTCCTGACCTCGCTTTTTCCACCGCACTCTTGACGGCTAAGTACACTGCCATTGGATTGTTGCCGTCGACCCGGACTCCTTCAATGTTGTAGGCCGCCGCCTTTTTGTAAAGCTCAGTTACCGCGGATTCCATAGCGAGCGGGACAGAAATCGCATATCCGTTATTCTCGCAAATGAATATCACCGGCAAATCGTGGATGCCGGCGAAGTTGAGGGCTTCATGGAAGTCCCCTTTAGATGTTGCGCCGTCTCCAAAATCGCAAATTACCACTTCTGAAGAGCCGTCCAGCTTGAGACCGTAGGCAATGCCGGCTGCGTGGGGCAGCTGGGTGGCAATTGGTGAAGAGCCCGTTACAACGCGGGCGCGGGGAAGGGACCAGTGGTTTGGCATTTGACGCCCACCTGAGTTGGGATCTTCGGCTTTGGCGAAAATCCCGAGAAAAGCTTCGTACGGAGTCATTCCAAGGCCTAGAAGGAGTCCAAGATCCCGATAATACGGAAGAACCCAGTCTTCACCATGCTTAATGGCCTTTGAGATTCCGGCATGGATCGCTTCGTGCCCGCTGCTGGAGATGGAAAAGGGAGCTTTCCCCATTCTGTTCAGATTCCATATCTTTTGATCTACCAGACGGCTTGTTAACATGATCTCGTACATTTCCCTGAGATCCTTGTCAGATAGGCCGAGGTCATGGTGGTGCGCCAGGTTGGAGAGGTCGATTATGTGGCGATCGGCGTCGCTTTGGGGTGTCTGTTTTGGTTGTGAGCCAGACACACTGTCTGGCTGGGGGATCAACTTCTTTCTCCCACGTCTTCGAGACCACCTGAAGATTGACATGCCTTGCCTTTATGGATCCTTAGCAATTGTCTCATTGATTTTTCGATCATGGCTACTTTACCTAAAATATTCCGATGCTTTGCGATCTATCTATTCAAGCAAGAGACTGTATAGACTGCTTGTAATAACCCAGATGATTTTACATGCACAACTTTTATAGATAGGTAGTATCTGTCAAAGCTTTTAAGGCAGGTCGGCTAGGATCGGCGAATATGGCATCACCTAACGTATCTCATTCGGTTACCGTCAGGGCGGAGATTTCACATCGCCCTGGAGCCCTTGGGCGCCTCACCACGGCAATAGGAGATGCTGGGGGCAATATATTGGGCCTGGATTTGGTTGAGGTTTACAACGATCTGGTTATTAGGGATATCACGGTTCTTGCCACCGACGCGGACCATGTTATAAAGATTAGAGCAGCGTGTGAAGCCGTTGAAGGTGTCCATATCCGAAGTGTGCTGGACAGAGTATTCAGGCTTCACCTCGGGGGGAAGATCGAGATCCGCGGTAAGAACCCCATAAATAATCGGGACGATCTTTCTATGGCCTACACTCCAGGCGTGGCCCGGGTCTGCATGGAAATTGTTGATAAGCCGGTTCAGGTGCATACCTATACCATCAAAGCCAACACGGTTGCGATTGTGAGCGATGGCACCGCAGTTCTCGGGTTGGGAAATATTGGTCCCCACGCGGCCATGCCGGTGATGGAAGGCAAAGCGCAGCTATTCAAAGAGTTTGCCGGGATTGACGGCTTTCCGATTTGCCTCAATGTCAACTCCACTGAGGAGTTGATCGAAACCATAGCCCGTCTTGAGCCAACTTTCGGTGGGATCAACCTGGAAGATATCGCAGCACCCAGATGCTTCGAAGTCGAAGAGGCTCTGAGGTCCAGGCTTGATATTCCGGTTTTCCATGATGACCAGCACGGTACGGCAGTCGTTGTGCTTGCTGCTTTGAGAAATGCTCTCAAAGTGGTCGACAAACGGATGACTGACCTGCGAGTTGTGATCATGGGTGCCGGTGCAGCCGGTGTTGCCATTGCCAAGATACTTTCTAATGCTGGTGTTCCTGACGTGATTGTCACTGACAGGCGCGGGACAATTTATTTGGGTCGAGATGGTGATGAGGGTTCCAAAGCATGGCTTGGAGAAAATACCAACCCCTACAACCTGAAAGGTTCAGTTGCAGACGCTATGGTGGGGGCTGATGTCTTCGTTGGAGTGTCTGGCCCTGGTTTGATCACCAGACAAGACGTGAAGGCAATGGGGAGCAAGCCGATTGTGTTTGCTCTTGCTAATCCAACCCCGGAAATCATGCCGGAGGAGATCGAAGATGTTGCCGCAATCATAGCTACAGGTAGAAGCGACTATCCAAATCAGATCAACAACGTTCTTTGCTTTCCTGGAATCTTTAGGGGCGCTCTTGATGCCGGCGCAATGGCAATCACAGAATCAATGAAATTAGCCGCTGCCAATGCGATTGCATCTGCGGTACCTGAGGACGAAATCGTACCCAGTTATATTGTCCCCTCGGTATTTAACAAGTCGGTGGCAGCTCTCGTTGCCAACGCGGTGGCAGATGCAGCACGTGCAGACGGTGTTATCAGACACTCACTTAACGAGTAGATTTTCGTCCGTTCGTATTTCTGGTTATTCGGCTGCCAATTTACCCGTGCCGGGAATTATTGTTCGACCTGCTAAGTTGTATACAAGTATTGCTGCACTGTGCAGCTATCTGTGATCGTCTTTTGTTCCGTTTATTTTTCTGCGGTTTAAAGTGTCATCTTAGAGACGAACTCAGATCGCAGAAGTCGCTTTCGATAGCGCAAATGGAATAAGGAAATCATGACAGTAAGTTTCGCGTCTCTTGGCGTCGATCAACGTATAATCGCGGGTTTGAACAGCCAAGGGATCACCGATCCGCTACCAATCCAAGCCGTCACACTTAAAGACGCCATATTGGGTAGAGATATTTGCGGTAAGGCCGATACCGGATCCGGTAAGACCCTGGCGTTCGGGATCGCATTGCTCCAACAAAATGAGCAGGGGCAGCCACGGCATCCCAGATCGTTAGTTATAGTTCCTACCAGAGAGCTGGCAGTCCAGGTTAAGGATGTTCTAGCCTCGGTTGCGGGTCCCCGGCAGGTCAGAGTTTCGGTTGCCTATGGTGGTGTAAGCATTGAAACGCAAATTAAAGCACTAAAGCGTGGAGTTGATGTCCTAGTCGGGACTCCTGGTCGTCTTATCGACCTTGTAAATCGCCGTTCACTGTCATTGTCCCGGATAACTTCAGTAGTACTCGATGAAGCTGATCGAATGGCTGATATGGGATTTATGCCTCAAATCGAAGAGATACTCGATCAAACCTACTCGGAACGCCAGACAATGCTTTTCTCCGCGACTCTGGATGGGGATGTCGACCGTCTTATAAAGCGCTATATGACTGACCCGGTTCGACATGAAGTCATTTCCAAGCCAGCTGATGCTCCGAAGATGACCCAGTACTTTCTTTCCGTGGAAGATCGGTCAAAAGTTGAGGCAGTCTCAAGCCTAGTCCAAGGTGCGGATAGGGCATTGATCTTTGTCAAGACCAAGCGTGGAGCTGATCATCTCGCAGATATGATGATGGATTTTGGGATCCGTGCCTCAGCAATGCATGGCGATCTGCGCCAGTCAGCACGTAACCGGGTTCTTGAGCGTTTCACCAAGGGTTCGACCAAGGTACTTGTAGCTACCGATGTAGCCGCACGTGGTTTGGATGTGAGTGGTTTGGATTTGGTGGTGCATTTTGATCTCCCCGAAGACCACAAGGCATATATTCACCGTTCTGGACGAACTGCCAGAGCCGGTGCCGTGGGAGTAGTTGTAACTTTGCTCACTCCCCGCTTAGGCAGAGAGGTACAATACCTCCAAAAGGCTCTTGGGGTGGATTCACCTATTTATTCCGTCGATCCCAGTGATTCGCGCTTGAGTCTTCTAGTGAAGGCAAGCCAAGCCAACGAGACAGTTGAATTTGATGACTTGCTCGAGATTCGCCCGAAGTCGGCACCGTCACGGCCCCGAACTGGTTCGGCCGGTTTTTCAAAGAGCTCGCGTGGGTTCAGCCGCGATGGCGGACGGTCATTTCCCTCTGCAGGCAACTCTCACAGGGGAAGCGGGAACGGAACCTCAGCCTATCGTGACGAGTCGTCAGGCAGCAAGAGCCGTGAAAGGCGAGATCATTTCTCTAGCGTTAGAGAATTTGGATCCGAGACAAACACGAGAAGCTCTTACTCGAAACCTCGCAAAAGGACTTATGCCCGCTGAGACAATCCAAAATCGTCTGATGGCCTGATGCCCGCTTCTTGAGGCGGATTTCAGGTATGTGTCGTAGTTTTTTGCTGGTGTCCGCTTTGGGAATTTCCGTGGCGGACACTGCAGTTTAAGAGTTAGTCGGGTTCTCGTACTACTTCATTTTGAGCCGCTTAGGACCGGCCCTCTGACTTGTCTGTCCGTTGTGGTTATTTTGCATCGCAGGAGATATTCCTGGTCTCCAAAAGAGATTGTGCGGTTTCACGGAAATATTTGGGTCACCCGACAATTGGATTTTAGTGGCTTTCCCGGGCTTGACTGATCCCGGGATTGAAGTCAGGGGTCCCCGTTTCGCTGAGGTATGCTACAACTCCGCGGCCGAGAGGATGACTTTCCTTCATCGAAGAGGAAACGGTCTCAGCCGTTTATGAATTCGAAGCCAAAACGACCTTTGACGCAAAGCATCCCATGGGTAACATCATGGTCTAAAGGCGAAGTGACTTTTACAATTCTGTTGTCCTGGGCGTGTATTTCCAGATTGCAGCCAACT
>JABEUP010000225.1 GCA_013044365.1 Acidimicrobiaceae bacterium | reverse complement strand
GCTCTTGATAGCGCGACATCGGGATCCTTCCAACTGAGCTCCCGGGTAATCCTGGTCAAACTTGTGCTGAAGGTAAAAGCCTCGACTCGAATCCCCGCGGCAACCGCAGAGTGCAAAAATCGAATAAGCGCCCTGGCATAAGGTTCCATCGAACCTGATACATCACATAAAAGTACGATCCTTCTCGGTCTCGTCGTATTCACTCTGTGCTTTACCCGTATTGGCTCACCCTGATGGGCTAACGCTGATTTTACGCTCCTCCTGATATCTATCGCACCGCGGCGGGAATTAGAAGATACCCTTCGTGTACTTCGACGCCGGGGGAGCACCAGCGCGATCCTGTCCATTGCTCTTGCAGCCTCGTCCAACTCCGCTTGAGTACAATGCGCAAAGTCCTTGTCTTTTAAGACCTCGTTATCTGAATACCTGAGCCGTAAAGTTAAATCCGGTTCGAATGCATCTGAACCACTGTCGGGATTATCGTCACGATCTTCCTCGCCGTCGTCGACCTCTATCGAGATGTTGATCTCCTCAGTCCCAGCTTCAGCGCCAGCAATAGGAATCGACAACCACCATGCTGCGAAACAGGCATCCAGCACTGGAAAATCTTCGGGCCGGGAAACCAGTGTTGCCATAGCACATCGGTATACAATTTCCTTTGATCCGACCCCGAGCACGCCAAGAGCGTGTGCAAACGAAGAAACGCGGTCAGTGGGAACTCTGACCCCAGCACCTCGTAGTACCCTGGCAAATCCCACTGCCAAACTGGTCAACTCCATTACCTTCGACACCTACGTCACTCTTCGAACCGCAGCCCGTACCAAATCAGTAATCGAATTCGACCTAACTCTATCTGAATCCTCTTTGTACTTCAGAACACTTCCAAGGGTCTCGTCGACCAACTTTTCAGACAGCTCTTTGGCTCCAAGTATCGCAAGCGACTGGGCCCAGTCAATTGTCTCGGCCACTCCTGGGGGCTTGTACAAACCCATGCCGCGCAGATCCTCCACAAGCGACGCGACCTGACGGGCAAGAGCAGCTCCGACTTGAGGAGCTCGGAGATTAACAATCTCAACCTCGCGTTCGAAGGTTGGATGCTCGACCCAGCTATACAGGCATCGTCTCTTGAGCGCATCATGGACGTCTCGAGTTCGATTCGAGGTAATCACGACTATTGGCGGTACCTCGGCCCTGACCTGACCAATCTCTGGGATCGTCACTGAATACTCAGAAAGTACTTCAAGCAAGAAAGCCTCAAATTCGTCGTCAGCTCGATCAAGCTCATCTATCAGAAGTACCGGAGGATTACCACCAGATGAGGTGAGTGCAGCCAATACTGGCCTTTTTAGGAGAAACCTCTCTCCATAGAGTTCATTTTCCAGAACCTCAATACTGGCGTGGGCCCCATCTCGCAATACGGTTTCAGCAGCCCTTAGATGCAGAAGTTGCTTTGAATAATCCCACTCGTAGAGCGCCTGGGTAACGTCAATGCCCTCATAACATTGCAACCTTATAAGTTCGGTTCCAAGCCACCGCGAAAGAGCCTTAGCAACTTCGGTCTTGCCAACACCAGCCTCACCTTCAAGAAAAAGCGGCCTGGCCAGAGCCAATGACAAAAATATGGTTGTTGAGAGCGTCTCATCTGCCAAGTACTCATTCTCTGCAAGCTTTGCCTGCAACTCCGCTGGCGACTCAACACCGAATGGCTTATTATTGATACTCGATAACGACAATACCGGAACTCCAAATTTTCGCTATACGGACTGACAAAAAGCCTAGACTGTGCCGGTGCCAGTACCGAGCTTCAACCAAGTGCTTCAGTTAGCGCCCTTTTGACCAGTACCTGGGCAAGGTGTCGCCTATAATCTGCAGAAGCGTTAAGATCCGAAGGCGGTTCAAGACCTTCACTTGCCACACCACTTGCTACCTCGACTGAAGCGCCATCTGCCAGTGCGGCCTCTACAGCGCTGGCACGGATGGGAGTTGAGGCCATGTTGACTAGTGATATTTTAGTACTACCGTTGTGCACAGCAGCAACACCCACAATTGCCCAGTCTTGGGCGCGCCGGTTGAATTTCTGGTATGACCACCCCCCGCTGAACTTGGGCACTCTGATCTCGGTCAAAATTTCGTTAGGGCGAAGTGCAGTCTCAAGGAATCCCAAAAAGAAATCCTTGGCCTGAATCACCCTTTCGCCGTCAGGACCCACTGCCACTAAGTCGGAATCGAGCGCGAGTATCGCTGCGGGCAGATCACTAGCACCGTCACCATGGGCAATCGAACCGCCTATTGTACCGCGGTGCCGCACCGATGGATCGCCAACTTTAGATGCGACAAATGGGAGGATCGGAACAGCAGACTTCAAAAGTTCCGAGTTGGCCACATCATGATGGCGTGTTAACGCACCAACAGCAACATAATCACCCTTATCCTCGACAAAAGCAAGCTCCTCCAGAGCACTGATGTCTACGAGCACGGCAGGACTGGCAAGGCGAAGCTTCATTAGTGGCAAAAGCGAATGACCTCCCGCCAACAATTTTGCATCGTCTTCCCGTGATAAAATCGATACTGCGTCGGCAACGGAACTAGCTTTGAAAAAATCGAATGAAGCAGGAAACATTGAAACTCCTTAATGAAAATTGTCAACGCGATCTACGGAAAGACTGGATAGCCGTCCAAATTTTCTCAGGTGAAGCCGGCATATCGACATGTTCAACGCCAAAGTCCGATAGCGCGTCCACAACAGCATTTATAACGGCCGGCGGAGAAGCGATGCAACCCGCCTCACCCACTCCCTTTACACCTAGCGGATTCGTTGGGGATGGAGTCACGGTGCTTCCCAATTCAAAACTCGGATACTCCGCGGCAGACGGGACGAGGTAATCTGTAAACGTTGGATTGAGTAGATTGCCTGATCCATCGTATACAGCCTCTTCAAACAAGGCCTGTGCCACCCCCTGTGCTATTCCGCCGTGGATCTGCCCCTCAACGATCATTGGGTTTATCTGATTCCCAACGTCGTCAACAGCGACATACCGAAGCAGCTCAGTTGCTCCGGTATCCTCGTCAATTTCAACGACGGCAATATGAGTTCCAAAAGGGAAGGTGAAATTGGGCGGATCCCATGTTACGGTGGCCTCCAAATTAGGCTCAACTCCTTCGGGAAGATCATGACCGGTAAAGGCCTCAAACGCTATGGTCGACAACGCTACCGCTTTATCCGGAGAACCTTTCACGCAAAAGCTGCCGTCTTTGTAATCGAGATCATCAGCTGATGCTTCAAGCTTATGAGCAGCAATTTGCCTGGCCTTTCCCAGTACCTTTTCGGTTGCCATGAAAACGGCCGATCCCCCTACCGAAAGTGACCGAGAACCATAGGTATCAAGTCCGTAAGGTGCAATAGACGTGTCAGAATGAAGGACTTCGACATCATCCGGAGCAATTCCGAGCCTGTCAGAAACAATCATCGACCAGGAGGTCTCATGGCCTTGACCGTGCGGTGCCGTCCCAGTCACTACCTGAACCTTGGATGTTGGAAGTATCCTGACAGTAGCCGACTCCCATCCACCTGCCGCGTAACGTAGCGATCCCAGAACCTTCGAAGGCGCCAGGCCGCACATTTCCACATAGCACGAAAGTCCGACTCCCAGATGTTTTTTAGAGCCACCCGAACGCCGTTTCATCTGTTCTGAACGAATTTCAGGGTATCCAACCATCTCCAGGGCTTTCTCCAAATTAGGAAGGTAATTCCCCGAATCAAATACCAACCCTGGGGCCGAGGCGTAAGGGAACTTTTCCGCCGGAATAAAGTTTCTACGTCTTATCTCCGCCGGATCGACTCCAATCTTCCTGGCAAGCCTGTCTATGCTCCGCTCAATCGCAAAGGTTGCCTCTGGACGGCCCGCTCCCCTGTAGGCATCAGTTGGTGTCTTATTGGTGAAGACCCCGGTACAGGTAAATGAATATGCCGGGACATCGTACAAGCCATGATAGAGAAAGCCTCCAAGCAAAGGAACACCGGGAGTAAGCAGCTGCAGATAACCACCCATGTCGGCTAAGACGTTTACCCTAACGGCCAGGATTTTACCGTTTTCATCAGCGGCGATATCAATGTCCTGCAGCTGGCCCCTTCCGTGTATCGTGGCTTGGGCATTTTCGCTCCTTTCCTCTGTCCAACGAATTGGCCTATGCAACTTGCGAGCCAAAGTAAGCGCCAGAACTTCCTCGGAATAAATATTTAGCTTCGATCCAAAAGCTCCACCAACTGATGGTGCTATCACGCGCAACTTGGTTTCTGATATTCCTACGGTGAGACTTAACATCACCTTCAAAATATGAGGTATCTGAGTTGAGCTGAAAACTGTATAATCCCCTCCGTAAGGCTGAGGCACCACCAATACTCCCCTCGGCTCCATTGCCGACGGGATTAATCTTTGCTGTATGTAGCGGCTCTTGACCACATGTACAGCAGTCGCGAAAGCATGATCGACTTTGGCTTTGTCGGGGGTAACCTCCCAGACAAAACTGGTGTTGGTACCCAAATCCGGATGAACCAGGACCCTGTCCGATGCTGCATCCTGCAAATCAAGGACTACTGGTAACGATTCATACTTGACAACAATCCGTTCAGTTGCGTCAATCGCCGAGAGCTTATCGCTGGCAAGCACAACAGCAACAGCGTCACCAACGTAATTGACGACATCGGCTGCAAGTGGATAGTGGGGAGGATTTTTCATATCCGCGGTAACTGGCCAAGCACACGGCATTGGAGCGACCCAATCACCCTTTAGGTCGGCCCCGCTAAAAACTGCTACAACACCGGGCATCTTCATAGCGGCAGATGTATCAACAGAATCTATTCTCGCGTGGGCCATAGGTGATCTGAGCAAGGCCATATACAAGACATCTTGCTGTGTAATATCGTCAATAAATTTCGCTTCACCCGTCAGCAGCTTTGGATCTTCCCGTCGAAGCAATCGGGTTCCGGTCACCCTCTCGGACGAACCCGTGATAAGAGCTGTCATCACATCGCCCCTTCCATCGCATTTGCGGCTGCCAGAACTGACTTGATTATGTTGTGGTAGCCGGTACATCTGCACAGGTTGCCCTCAAGAGCCTCACGCACTTCTCGCTCGGTGGGATTCGGATTTTCATTTAGGAATGAAGCAGCGGCCATAACCATTCCAGGAGTACAATAGCCGCACTGCAATCCATGATTTTCCTGAAATGCTTTTTGAATCGGATGTAGTCCGGAATCAGTTGCCATCCCTTCGATTGTGGTCAGCTCCTGGCCGTTCACCTGGACTGCCAATACTGTGCAAGACTTCACCGACTCGCCATTTAGAAGCACAGTACAAGCACCACACGAAGAAGTATCGCAACCGACATTGGTTCCTGTTAATCCCAGCACATCCCTTATATATTGAACGAGCAGAGTACGGGGTTCTACATCTTTTGTATAGGAACGACCGTTTACGATGGTTGTTATTTGCATAGTGTCCCCCAAGGTGTAAGTCCGATCCCCAGCATAACTTCAAGCCCGGCATATTTAATGTCATGCAAGACAAAGTTTTAAGTTACCCGAATCAGCTGATTATGGGGCCTTGAACAGCCCGCCTGTTAGCTTTAGTTTACCAAGGAAAGTTACGAATATGACTTGGTCCGGGTATCAAGACTCCTACGTAGCACCACAATAAACCCGGACTAATTGCGAATGCTCTGGAGGTTAACTCGCTGATGACAATGGCTTAAACTTAATTCATAGGCTGTTATAGATTAACTCCAAACAACTCAAAGCGAAGACTCCGCCCTGGTGGCATATTCTATCATTCGCCGGCCAATTTTTTCAGTATCTGAGAGTTTGATTCTGACGGTAGGCATCGATATCGAGAAGGCTGCAATCTCTCTTCCAGTCCAGGTTTTAACGCAGGCACTCACGGATACCAGCCCCGCTTCACTCTCTTCAAGATTCAAACCAAATCCCTGAGCTCGCGTTTTCTCTAGTTCCTTGCAAAAATGCTCGAAATTGCCAAGGACCTCTTTTGCCGCGGTTGAGTTATATGAGGAATAAAGATCGAACACTTCCTCGTCAGATAGGTTGCTAAGCAGAGCTTTACCACTTGAGGTTCTGTGAGCCGGATAAAGTCTCCCAGCCCGGGACGTAACCCGGAACTCCCTATTCGCTTCAACGCTCATTAGAAACCTAATGCTGCATCCCTCCAACACCACAAGATGTGAGGTTTCACCCATTTCACTGGTTATCTCTTCAAGCCACGGTCCAAGAAGTTTTCTCAAAGTCTTGTGAGTTTGGATACTCCCTTCACCTAACCAAAAAAAAGCTGGACCCCTGCTATATCTTCTGCGGGGAGCCTGAACAGCAAAATTACAGCTGCATAGAGTCTTTAGCATTCTATGAGCACTTGATGGAGCAATACCGACTGCCTCGGCAACTTCGCTGACTCCTACTGTCTCATTCCTAGACAGCATTAGTAACAACTCGAGGGCATTCTCGACAGAACTTATGCCATACTTACTAATTTTCTGCATAGTGGAAATGTTACCCCAACCTGTTTGAACCTGTCACAACAGTTCCGTTCCGATTCGCCGTTGGCCGGTCCGGGAGCATGGCCGGCCCCGAACTGCCAATTTGCGGGGCCAAATTACTCGGTCATTGCCGTTGATCACCAATTTGAGAACAGGAAACTCCTAAATAATTTATCGACTGAATCTCCGCGGATATCAAAGCAGGATAGCTAGCAAGATCCTGCGGCCGCTAAAGAGGCTGCAGCATCTTGTATTCTTATCGACCTGCCGCAGCGTTGGCCCGAATTGCCCCGAAGGTTGCGGTGGCGACAATCACGGCCCAGAGCGATGCTGCTAAAGCAAGGTGCAGATCTGCCAAAACTTCGGGTGCCTTAAGCAAAGCTACAAAAGCGCCGGCGACAATTTGTAGTGCCAACAAAATGAGACCGGTCAAAGCCAAGCCATATTGGGCTGGAGGGCTGTTGCGTTCCCGGAGTACCTTAACAAGGTAACCCACGGCGAGCACTGCACCTATCAGCACTATTCCCCGGTGAACAAGTTGAAGATCAATCAGACCTCCCGGTGCATGAGAACCGGAACATATTGGCCATGAAGGACAAGCTCCTTCAGCACCGCCATCCACAACAAGCGAGCCGGAGATGAGCACGAAGAATATACCTGCCACAGCCCAGATGGAACTCCGGTCCAGGCTGCTAATCGGGATCCAGAGACCATCCCGTTCCACAAACGCTCTAACTGCCGTGACGGTCACCACAGCAAGAAATAGAAGCCCAACTATGAGATGTAGGGCAACAGTGATAGGGGCATTATTCGTAAACACCGTGATCGCACCGAGAACAATCTGCACAATGATCACTCCAACGCCTGCCAAGGCAAGACGTCTGAGGTGATATGCCCTTTCGCCAGCGCGCCATATCACAAGAGCGACGACACAAATAAGTATGGTCACAATAGTTGCAAGATACCGATGAGATTGCTCTAAAATCGCGTGATAGTGGTCGATCGGACCAATTTGTCCGGAACACAAAGGCCACCCATTGCAACCCATGCCAGACTCAGTAACCCGGACGGTACTCCCGAGGACCACAAGCAAATACGTTGTGACTAAAGTCATCAGCGTAAGAACACGCAGTTTTCGTTCCAACGGACCGTTCTCGCTTGTCGAAACTCGGGCGCCACTCAATTTATTCATCGGTTTATAAACTATCCTTTCGGGCCATCGGCTATCAAATCGACTCGGGGAAGCGGTAAAACGACGCTCAGTCTTTTGACCTCCATTAGCCGTCGATTTCTGTTATCGCCGAATCAAAACCTGTGCGAAGTTACGGAATCGATGACTGTAAGACTCGAAAGTTACTTAGTGCCCGCTTTTTTAGCTGCCGTGGTCGAAGTTGTTGACGAAGTCGGCGGAAGGACCACAAACGCTTTTTCCCCGGGTTTAACAAGTCCATATTGGCTTCGGGCAAGGTTCTCAATAACCGATGGTGAATTCATTGAATTAATCTGGTTCTGCAGGGTCTTGTTAGAGTTCTCAACCAGTTTTACCTGGGCAACCGTTTTCTTAACCTGCCCTCGTTGAAGAAGGTATGAACGAGTAGGGAAGACGGCTAGTAGATAGACGGTGATGCCAACTAGCGCAATTGCAATTGTCACTACCCTACGACGTCTGATCAAACTCTATCCCTTCTTCTTTCACGCTAATGCGGCCAAGCCAATGTACTTTGCGTTCTGCCCGAGTTGCTCCTCTATTCGGAGCAACTGATTATATTTTGCCACACGATCAGAGCGCGTGGGAGCACCTGTTTTAATTTGACCTGTGTTTAATGCCACGGCCAGGTCGGCGATCGTGGTATCCTCGGTTTCGCCAGACCTGTGGGATATGACATTGGTATAGCCATTTCGAAAAGCCATGCTTACAGTCTCAATTGTCTCGGTAAGGGTACCAATCTGATTCAATTTAATTAAGATTGAGTTTGCCACTTTAGACTCGATTCCCCGCGATAGACGAGTGACATTAGTGACAAAAATATCGTCTCCCACCAGTTGAATCGAATCGCCCAGCCTCTCGGTTAAAAGCGACCAACCTTCCCAGTCATCTTCCGCCATTCCGTCTTCAAGCGAGACAACAATAGGATACTTCTTGGAAAGTTGTACCCAGTAATCAACCATTTCAGCAACATCTAAAGTTCTGTTTTCACCGGCCAATTTGTATTTGCCATCTTCGTAGAACTCGGTTGAAGCCGGGTCAAGGGCAATGGCAATTTCAGAGCCGGGAACTCTTCCAGCTCTTTCAATTGCCTCAACTAATATGGCAATTGCATCCTCATTCCGTTGGAGGTTGGGTGCAAATCCGCCTTCGTCACCGATGGAAGTCGACAGGCCACGACTTGAGAGCAAGGTCTTAAGGGTGTGGTAAGTCTCGGCACACCAACGTAATGCTTCCGCGAAGGAGGCCGCACCAACCGGCATAATCATGAACTCTTGAAAATCAATCGAATTATCGGCATGGACACCACCATTGATGACATTCATCATTGGCACCGGAAGAATCGAGGCGTTCACTCCACCTATGTAGCGATACAGCGGAATATCACAGTACTGTGCAGCAGCTTTCGCTGCCGCCAACGACACACCCAAAATAGCATTTGCGCCCAGGTTTCTCTTATTGTCAGTACCGTCTAATGCAATCATTGAAGCGTCCAGATGCCTTTGATCTAGGGCATCCATTCCTACTACCACATCTGCAATGGTAACGTTGACATGCTCGATAGCTCCCAAAACGCCCTTACCTGAGTAACGGGAACCACCGTCACGCTTTTCCACGGCTTCGTATGCCCCGGTCGAAGCACCTGATGGGACTATTGCCCTGCCTACCTCGCCAGTCGACAAGGTGACTTCTACTTCAACCGTAGGGTTGCCCCGAGAGTCAAGTACTTCACGACCAACTACCGCCTCAATGATGCTCACGTAACTTGACTCCTTTAACAGGCACCCATATCAATGGGAGCGATCCGCTGACAACCTGAACATATTGGAAAATTAGCGCAATATGCTAACTCTCCGCCGCCTTGATAATTGCGATGAATTCCCTTGTTCTAGATCGTAAGGCCGATTCAAGATCAATACCAATCTCTTTTGCAAGATTTGCAATCCACCAAAGCAACTCGCCAAACTCTTTAGCCGAATCGTGGCTCCCGGACTGGACCAGCGACGAAATACTACTCCATATTCTTGAGACCTCCCCCGCTGAAGTCTCGGGGGTTGGAAGTGTAATACCTACCGCGGTTGCCTTCCGTAACAGCTTGGAGACTAGCAGTAGCGACGGCAGTGATTGTGGAATACCTTCCAAAATGCTCGAACGGCCTTCCTGGGTTTGTTTGATTTTTTCCCAGTTTGCGACGACCTGGCTTGAGCCACTGACTTCTAGCTCGGTGAATACATGCGGGTGACGACGTATGAGCTTCCTAGTGACCGTTTCTGCTACATCGCTCAAGTCAAATCGCAAGTCTTCCATCGCAAGATTTGCATGAAAATACACTTGAACCAATAGATCGCCTAGTTCACCCTTGATCTCCTCAAATAGCTTTTCAACCTGCGCCTCGTCCTGGTTGGTATCCAATGACTCAATCGCGTCAACTACTTCGTAGCTCTCCTCGATTAAATGCGTTACCAACGACTGATGCGTCTGTTCCCTGTCCCAGGGACATTCATTTCTAAGACGCGCGATAATGTCATATAACTCCACAAGTGCCGGACCCGGGAGCGCCGGGATCCTAGGTATATAAATGGTGGTTAAGTGGTCCGGCTCCACAATTTTATCCAGATCGTCCCATGCAACCTCGGAAATGGCTTCCGAGCTAGTGCCAAGACGCTGCAACACTGTTGCTTTAGTACCCTTAGGCTCTGCAAGAGCCAGCTTCACCTCGGAAAGAATTTGCTTAGACCAGACTTGCGTCAACAGATAAGGCCCCTTGTTCAACTTGGCCTGACTGCGGAAATCCACGGCATCGATCATTGTCACGCCGGATCCAAAGGGATCAATTCCCAGGGCTGACCATACCAGTTCCAAAAACGAAACACCTGGAATGATCTCGACGAAACCCTGATCAGACTCTCTTAGCAAATCCACACTTTTCTCGCCAACCAGTGGTGAGCCCGGAACCAAATACAGAACTACCCCCGGAGTTGTCTGAGCTAAAGCTAAAAGCGCGTCAGACATTTCCCGATACAGTGTCTCAAAAGAACCGGCCCGTTCATACAGCGGGTCAAAGGTGGTGAAATTTACAGACGGGTTCCTGCCTGCTATTTCAGATCGGCTGGCAGCCACACCCGGATGAACGTCAGTTCTAAAAACAACCTCGGTTACCTCACCAATAATTTCCCAAATCCGTCCATCAATAATGGGAATCGCCCCGGGCCCCAGTCCACCTACCACAATCCTTCCCACTGGCTACCTCGCCTTATGATGTCTAGATAACTTCTGACACAACTTTGGTGGCTGATCAAATAACTCCAACGAACCTAGCCGGCTGACGGAACGAAGAAATTGAGCGCGGACGGCGGCGAACTGGGAAGCGGAGATACACCGGAACCATTACTGGTAGAAGTTATCAACCCATACCGCGAATTCACGGAAATAGATGCTGCCTTTGAATCCTTGCTAAGCAGATTAGTGATTGCCGTCTGGCCCTTGGAACCAAGTATTGCTGCCCTTATCTGCGGAGTTAGCTGATCGAACGGAAGTACGGTTCTCGAGGTCACCTCGATAATCGACCATCCTGTTGGAAGATGCGCAGGGGGGGCAATCGTATTAGAGCCAAGGTTCATAACAACCTGTGCATACTGGCTGCCCAGGGTTGATGCATAGTCCGCATAGGTGCCACAGCCTACCGCCCCGCCGTTTGGTGCAGTATTCGGGTCACCCGAATCAGCCTTGGCTAAAGCGGCAAAATTTGCATGGTTTTGAAGTTGTTGATAAATAGAGTTTGCCTGCGCCTGGGTACTAACTAATATCTGAGACGAGCAAATATTTTCAAACTGGGCCGGATTAGCATTAAAGTAGCTCTGAAGTGCACTCAATGAAATATTCGCATGCACTAGGCGCGCTTCGACAACGTCCAAAGTTGCAGAATCCTTTATCAGCTGCGCCTGATACTGTTGCGGAAACTGGCTGAAAACACTCGCACCGCCAAAGGACTGCTCAGCATCTACTCGCCCTAAGGCAATGTCCTGGGAGGTAAGATGCACCCCTAGCTTCTTAGCTTCTTGGTCTATCAAATCCATGGAAATACGCCTGTTAAGAACCTCGTCAACAAAAGTCATGTCATAGGTACTGTTTCCGATTCCTTGACCAAACACCTGCTGAGACGACTCGAGCTGCTTCACGAATCCCTGATTCGATGTGATCGAATTGACTTCATTTAGAAGTTCTGACGAGCTGATCGCCTTGCCGTTTACGGTGGCCGCCACCGACGAAGATACACAGCCCGACAGAGCTGCGCCGACACCCAACAACGCCAATACTTTCGACAGTCTCAACTCGAAATCCTCCAAACAATTACCAGCAACCGGCACCTTCCGCCGGATCCGGCCCACCATTTAAGCTAAACCCAATCAAGCTCGTTCAAAATGCCATCCAAAAGTTGGGTTTTGACTACCCAATCTTACAAAGATGACCCAACGACACTGGTTCGCCAATACTACCAGTGATCCCAAACACCTGCAGATCTGGTTATTACACACAGAGCCACCTCAAACAAAAGGCGCTTCCAAGCTTCTAACTATCCAGCCCTATTTGACCTGCAACCATTCCTAATAGTAAAAACAAAGTAGTCGATCATAACTACACATCTATCAGTTCATCGAATACGTGCTCTAGCGCCTCCATCAGATCAGATCCTTTGGAAATTGGAATGATCACCATCTTTTCGCGCTCCTTGTAGAGCCCTTTAGGGAATAACCGTTTCATCCGCATTGAAACCGAAGCCTTCAGCTCAACGGGAGATAATCGTACCGACGGGCTTACAAGTGACGACCTGCCCATACCTGCCACAGTAACCTCTTTAATTTGTGCATGTATGGCACGGGCTCTTATCTTAGCCAAACGCAGCAGTGATTTGGTTTCATTTGGGATGGGACCGAATCTGTCGTGCCATTCCCTTGCCACCTGGTCCACGTCATCATTGCTAGTACACATCGACAACCTTCTGTAAGCCTCAAGACGCAGGTCAGTCCGTGAAATGTAACCTTCAGGTATTACCGCCCCAACGGGAATTTCAAGCTTGATGTCTGGCATGGAGGGCTCGATTTCGCCCTTAAGCTCTCTTACCGCTTCTTCTACCATTTTCACATATAGGTCATATCCGACGGCAGCTATATGTCCCGATTGGTCGTCTCCAAGGATATTTCCGGCTCCTCGTATCTCAAGATCGCGCTTGGCAATCCTAAATCCCGAACCGAGTTCCGTATTTTCGCCGATCGTTTTGAGCCGTTCATAAGCATCTTCGCTCAGCACCACGTCAGCGGGATGAAACAGATACGCATAGCCTCTGGTCCCTGATCGGCCAACCCGACCACGCAACTGATGCAATTGGCCCAGCCCCAGAAGATCCGCCCTATCCACAACCAAAGTGTTAACAGTTGGCATATCTATTCCGGACTCAATAATGGTGGTACAAACCAGAACGTCATATCTGCCCTCCCAGAAATCAACAACCGTCTGCTCCAGAGTTCCCTCATCCATTTGTCCGTGTGCGATGGTAATTCGGGCTTCGGGAACAAGCATTGACAGGCCCTGTGCCACCTGATCGATGTCAGAAACACGGTTGTGGACAAAAAATATCTGACCTTCCCGCATAAGTTCACGGCGAAGAGCCTCCGAAACAGCTAATTCGTCATATTCTCCCACGTAGGTCAAGATTGGCTGCCTTTGTGTAGGAGGGGTACTCAACAGGCTCATGTCTCTTATTCCGGTAAGAGACATCTCTAAGGTACGGGGAATCGGAGTCGCAGTGAGAGTGAGTACGTCTATCCCCGCCTTGATCTTTTTTATCGACTCTTTGTGGGTCACGCCAAAATGTTGCTCCTCGTCGACGACTAGTAGACCGAGGTCAGCGAATGTAACATCCTGGCTCAACAAACGATGGGTGCCGATTATTACGTCAGTGCTACCATCTGCCACTCTCTGCAAAACATCTCTGTTTTGCGCCGGAGTGAGAAACCTTGAAATGACTTCTACCCGGACTGGGAATGCAGAGAATCTGTCAGAAAATGTTTGGAGATGTTGCTGTGCCAAAAGAGTTGTCGGCACGAGCACTGCGGCCTGTTTGCCATCCTGAACTGCCTTGAACACCGCTCTAATGGCAACCTCAGTTTTACCAAAACCCACATCACCACAGATAAGGCGATCCATGGGCCTCTCGATTTCCATGTCCGCCTTCACATCTGCAATGGCTCTCGCCTGATCGGGAGTCAGGTCATATGGGAAAAGATCCTCCATCTCTTTCTGCCATACAGTATCGGGTGAAAATGCGAACCCCTTGGTTATTATGCGTTTTTGATACAGGACCACCAGCTCCTGGGCAATTCGCGATACCGCCTGTCTAACGCGTGACCTTGTTTTCTGCCACTCCATCCCTCCGAGCTTGGAAAGTGCCGGCGCCTCCCCGCCCAGATATGGCATGATAGATTCCATCTGATCCGAGGGTATATAAAGTCGGTCATCTCCCCGATACTCGATTAGGAGATAATCTCTTTCGACTCCTCCAAGCTCTTGCTTCACCATTCCCGCAAAGCGACCAACTCCATGGTGATTGTGAACTACATATCCACCAACCTTTAGAGCATCAAAAACCTGTGCGCTGCCCCTATTCATAGTGCGAGCAGGTCTGCGGGAACGCCGCTTGTTGGTCAGATCTCCTTGGCCTATGACGGCAAGCTTCATCTCCGGAAATATTGTGCCGCGATCCAAACCGCTGACAGTTACAAACAGTCCCGGATGGGACCGCTGAAGTAATGCATCTAGGTGCTCCTGACTTAGTACAAGAGTCGGGGATAATCCACTCTCGCCTAAAGACACCACTAAGCGCGCTGCCAATGCCTCGTTGGCGGCACAGATGAAAACACTGTATCGATCCTTCAACAACTGCGATAAACGGGCAACAATGACGCCCGGATCCTTCGAGCTCAAATCCACGCCGATTGCCGATATCTCTGTCCGGACAGACGGATCTGGCAGAAGGTTCGCAAAACGTACAGTACCTTTGGCGAAAGCTAAGACATTTTCCAGCTCCATAAAAAGTCCCGGGAACGCCGCGTGATCCCCTGGAACCATCCAGGTCGAGCTGAGAACCTCAACAATAGAAGCCTCTTCCTGTAGAAGATCACTCACCCGAGCACGCAATCTGGCGGGCTCGAACAGGATCACGTTTGTGTTTGGACCTAAGAATTCGCCAACATTCTTAGCCGGCTTGTCTACCCATGGAAGCCAGGATTCCATCCCCTCAAAAAACTGTCCCCTGGCAATCTTTTCCCAGGTGGACTGGGCATAGGAATCATCGCGCAGCAGCAAGGTAGCCTGCTCTTTCACATATTGGGAAACCAGCAGTTCGCGCGCGGGGTAAATGGCAACGTTGTTGGTAGTCTCAAGAGACAGCTGTTCTGACGGATCAAAAATCGACAGACGGTCAATCTCGTCTCCGAAGAAATCAGCTCGCACCGGTGAGTCCGCGTGTGAAGGAAACACATCTACAATCGATCCGCGGACTGCAAATTCTCCCCTGTGCTCGACTTGGTATTCGCGGCGGTAACCGCTGTAGGATAACCACGTCACAAGATCTTCAGGGGACAGGGTCATACCAAGTTCAATCCGCTTGAATCCAGCGCTAATGGCTGAACTACCAACCAACTGGCACATAGCACGAACCGGCGCCACAATCACCAGCCGATCTGCCGACGCAGCCTGGTCATTTAATTCGTTTAGCACCTTGAGGCGTAACCCCATCGTTTCTATCGACGGAGAGACCCTTTCCAAAGGAAGTGTTTCCCAAGAGGGGAATAGGCGCACTTGATTCGGTTCCATAATCTCAAGCAACTCTTCGGCGAGATCCGCAGCTTGTTGCCTGGTTGCCACTACGGCAACTATGTGCCCAATTTCCTTTGTTTGATGCATGGCGCCCAGGATGAATGATGCGGCTGATCCTGGAAGGTAAAAACTCCCCGACGGTGAGCTATTTACCTTTTCAAAAGAGGGGGTTCTACTTAGCGGACCGAACAGACTCCTGAAATGCACTACCTAAACGCTATCGAACATTCAGCCGGTTCATGGCGGAATCTACTCCGTCGGTAACTATTTCTTCAATCGCGTCTGCCGCATATGCCACGCCAACCATCAACAGTTCGCGTTCCTTGCTCGGAGGACCTGACAGCACGTAGTTTACGATTGCCCCAGAAGCCATTGGTCTCCCGATCCCTATACGAATCCGAACGAAATCAGAGGAACCAAAAAATGCCACAATCGACTTTAGACCATTATGACCAGCGACTCCACCGCCCTTTTTAACTCTTACAACCCCGGGGGGCAGATCCAACTCATCGTGGATAATCAACAAGCCCTCCGGAGAGGATATCGGATACTTTTTCATGAGTCCGCGTAAAGCCTGACCCGAATTGTTGACGTAAGTCTGAGGAAATGCTAAGGCAACTATTTCAGCGCCTAGCTTGACCTCGGCAAGCAATGCTTTTGACCTGGTGTTTGGCATCAGCGACACACCATGGCGAGCGGCAACTTCCGCTACAGCCATGGCACCCAAATTGTGCCTGGTCTTTTCATAGGCTCTCCCGGGATTACCCAATCCCAGCACAATTACGCTGATTTCAATCTCCTAAAACTGGTAGCGGAGTGATATCAAAAGCTACTTCTGGTTCAAAACCTGGAAATCGATATGGAGAATTTCCGGCCGGACAGGGTGGCGCTGAATTTCCTTGATGACGACATGGCGTTTCGTGCCATCAAGCTCAAGTTGGATGACAGTCCCAACCAATTGCTGTTTTGACATTGCGGAGCGCAGCTCCCGACTATTACAGGAAACCTGTACCGGTTCAGTGGATGCACCGTACACAACGCCGGGTATCTGACCTTCTAAACGCAGACGACGAGAAGCGGGGCTTCCTTCAGACCGACCTGACTTGGCTGCAAGTACTAGCTCAGACACCTAATTCTCCTAAAATTAACTTACTACCCAGATCTGCTACAAATAACTTGGCTATTCTAGTTACTCATCCATTAAGCTGGGCACTTAACCAATTTGTCAAGTCCACATTGCTCGCGCCAACCTGAGCAGCGAAGTCTTGCCGCAAGGTTAAAAACTGGGGCGACAACTGATTCACGCAAATTCTTTTACTTTCATAAATAAGTAGCAGTATCCAATATGCCTAAGCTTCGCGGCCATCCACGCAAACCCGAATTCAGAACTTAAGAAAGATTCTCACCACCAAAGATCTCAGAAACAGAAGAGTCCTCAAAAACTGCCCCAATAGCCTGGGCAATTATTGGTGCAACTGAAAGTACCTCAAGCTTTTCTATTATCCGGTCTGAGCGCTGAGGCAAGGTGTTGGTAATCACGACTCTGGAAATTGCGGAGTCGTTTAATCTTTTAGCTGCCGGATCAGAGAGTAAACCGTGCGTTGCCATTGCCCAAACCTCGGAGGCTCCCCTATCCATCAAAAGATCTGACGCAGCACAGATGGTTCCGGCCGTATCTATCATGTCGTCGATAATTACGCAGCGTCTTCCTTCAACCTCGCCAACAACATCAAGCGCCTCAACCACGTTGGCCGTGCCCCGTGGGCGCCGCTTGTGCACGAACGCAAGATCACAATTTAGAATCTGCGAAAATCTTGATGCAACCTTAACGCGTCCGGCATCAGGAGCGACGATGACCGTCTCAGGATCCGCATTCTTTTTCAGATAGGCAATCAGTACCGGCATCGATGTTAGATGATCAACCGGGCCATCGAAGAACCCTTGGATCTGACCAGAGTGAAGATCCAGCGCAATGATCCTGTCTGCACCTGCTACCGCCATCATGTCTGCGACAAGCTTTGCTGTGATCGGCTCTCTTCCCGATGCTTTGCGGTCCTGCCTGGAATAGCCGTAATAAGGACATACAGCAGTGATCCGCTTGGCAGAAGCCCTCTTGGCGGCATCTATCATGATTAGCTGCTCCATGAGAGAGTCATTGACAGGCCCGGAATGCGTCTGAATAATGAAAATATCCTTGCCTCTCACGGATTCACCGAACCTGCAGTGAATTTCGCCGTCCGCAAACTCCTTAAGCACGACACCGCCCAATGTCACGTCAAGATTTGCTGCAATTTCAAGCGCAAGCTGAGCATGAGATCTACCCGAATAGAGCTCAAGCCGCTTCCTCGGAACTAGCTCCACTTTTCCTACCTCAGTGTTTTGAAAGATCCAGTAGAAGTATCAGGTTCAACCTTAGCACCACGTGAAAGCACAACCCAGGGACCGACGATCGCACCTGCACCAATGTCTGCACCTGAGGCCTCGCATCGAGTTACTCTTGCTCCATCCCCAACTGAACAGTCTAGGAGCCTCGTGTCAGGTCCGATCTCAACCGAACTACCAATTTGGGTATTGCCAGCCAGATGCACACTTGGCCAAATGGTGGTGTCCTGCCCAATCTCAACAGTGGCTGAAATATAAACCGTATCTGGATCAACCATGGTAACGCCTCTCGACATCCACTGGCGGTTGATCCGGCGGCGAAACTGTTTTTCCGCTTCGGCTAACTGCATCTGATCGTTTACGCCTAGGGCCTCCACTCCGTCGTCAATCTGCAATGCTGAAACCAAATATCCCATTTCTGAAAGTATCGATATCGAGTCAGTGAGATAGAACTCCTTTTGGGTATTCTTGGGTGAAATCCTTCTCAATGTGGGAGCTAATACATCAAGATTGAAGGCATATATTCCCGTGTTAATTTCCTTGATCTGCTTCTGTTCGGACGTTGCATCGCGCTCCTCGACAATATGGGTTACCCGCCCGTCCTTGCCGCGCACAATCCGGCCGTAGCCAATCGCATCTTCAGGTACCGCTGTGATCAATGTTGCAGATGCTCTGGAAACAATATGGGTCTCCACAAGCTCTCTTAAAGTCTTGGGAGTGATCAGGGGCGTATCCCCCGGCACAACCAGTACAACCGGGGTCTCACTGCCACTGTAACTAATCACATCAGGCAATACTGTCAATGCAACGCTGAGTGCATCCCCCGTACCGAGACGTTGAGACTGCTCGACAAATCGTATCTTCATTTCCGAAGGCGCCAACGCAGCCAGGGAAACTTTTACCCGCTCTGCCTCATGTCCTACCACCACCACAGCGTCTTCGACACCAGCCTGAGATAGCGCCTCAAGAACATGCATGCCCATCGGTCTCCCACATATTCTTGCCAAAGTCTTAGGACGCGAAGACTTCATCCTCGTACCTTCGCCAGCTGCCAACATAGCTGCAAATAGGGGTCGAAAACTCACCTGCGGCACCTCAAGATCGATCTCTCTGTCACCTTATAAGCTAAAGAACTTCTTAAACTTGAATCCTCCCCGCGAACAAATCCCGGGGATTTCTGACTCACGCTGCCTGGTTCCCTGTCGGAGAACCAGTTCTGACGCGACCAACACCGCGACGGTTAAAACCAGCCCTGGCTACCATCACAGTAGCAGAGTTTCTGTCTCTGGTTTTTACAGACCCACGGACAGAACAACTATAACTTCATTCGAAAAGTGAAAGGCGGTGCATCGGTACTGGTTCCGGCCACCGGTTCAATGGAACCGGGCGCGGCGACAGATCCCCAACTTTCTAAG
Source organism: Acidimicrobiaceae bacterium (assembly GCA_013044365.1). Lineage (GTDB taxonomy): Bacteria > Actinomycetota > Acidimicrobiia > Acidimicrobiales > Acidimicrobiaceae > SCQM01. Next base: position 4,191 of record JABEUP010000225.1, on the reverse strand, counting down.
CTACGCCGCGGACTCCGGTCGCTATAGCGGGCTATCGCCAGGGAATCGCTGCGGCCCCCCACGTTGTCCGGTATCCAAAGTACCGCCGTCCTATCACCACTGGAGCAGTCGATGACCGACCGAGGGAGATCATCAGAGAGGTCTGTGCCGAACGAGAGATTGATTTGAGATTTCCGAACCATCGAGGTACCGAACAAAATGGACGAGTCGCACCCATGATCGGCCACTGCTCCGTGAATATTTACACGAAAGCTACCTCAAATGAAAAGAACGACCAAAACTACAAAATAGGCTTAGACCGTTTGGACACGTACATGGCCTCGTCAGCTTCGGTCCAAGCGTCAATTAGAGATTTTGACGAACTTCGCGTGCTCGTTCCGACTGAAGCGGATACACCAGCGACCATCAAGGCAATCCGGATTCTGCGGGCAAATGCCTGTAACCCCTCTTGACTTATCCCTTTGGTAAGGACCGCAAATTCATCGCCACCTGTTCTGGCCACAACGTCATCCGCCCTACAGGTCTGCTCGATGATCTCGGCAGCTTTGCGAAGCAGACCGTCGCCAGCCTTGTGGCCCTGAGTATCATTTACGATCTTGAGATTGTCCAAGTCAATAACCATGACCGACGCCGAGAAGCCATACTGCGCGCACAGGATATCTTCTTCGCTGACTGCCCTGTCCCAACCTCTTCGATTCAGTAAACCCGTAAGTTCGTCACTCTCGGATTCCCTTTTTGCTCGCTCGTACCTTCTCCGTTGGTCAAGAGATTGAAGTTCCAGCGAAAGAACCGTGGATAGCATCCTGGCAGTTAACTCAATGGCAGTAATCTCAAGAGAAGTAAGGTCTGGCATTGGGTCACGGTTGATTGCACATATCGTACCGAATACTGTATGGTTGGCCAGGATCAAAGGCACTCCAATATGAGCCCCGATATCCGGTATTGAACCCAAGCGCTCCAACGCACCTGAACCATGGCGACTGCCTGTGTCCGCTATGAACTTTGGACACTCACCATTTACTACCCCGGAGCAAAGGCCCCTCTCCAAGGTAATAGTGTCTCCAGGCTTTAACCCGTAAGGGGAATCGTTCACACTTAGGAGAATAAGCTCGTTCTCTTCGATTCGGGTTACTGCGCAAAGTTCAAAACTGGTTACCGCTCTCAAGAAAGCGACCGCGGCCTTTGAGGCAGAGGAAAAATCGGAAAATGGGAAAATGGGCTCATGCAGACTAGACGCGGCCCGCAACTCATCTATCGAGTTGTCAAAAACGTCTTCCATCTCGAGAACCCCTCTGACACAAACAAAAACCCATCTCGTTAAATCTGGGTATTAGGTCTAAAAACAAATTTGACTTATAAAAAAATAGACAGTCAGCTCACTCTGAGACCCCTGATGCGTGGCAATCATCCGATACCGTTTACCGCCCTGCCAATAACCCACACAATGACCCCGCCAAGAACCATTTAGGCAATTCAAAATTATAGGTAACATTATCGGTGGTACCGCTGAAATAATCAAAAAATAAAATTCGTACGGCAATTTTACATGATGGACAACTTTGTAATCTGGTTGATTTGCAGTCCACCGAAGGTAACAACAGACTTGAAACAAACTCGGGCAATTTCAGATAATCGCAGGAAGAACCCGCCTATCTACCCATGTCGGCGATATTTAGAACCTCGCATCTTCTGAAACCGACCTACCCGCCAAAACCTGACCTGGACTAGGGAAGACAATTCTTCCAAATAGTTGAAATAAAGAAAACCACTCAGTCTATACAACAAGCTGGCGGGGGAGGGCTCGAACCTCCAACCTCCTGATCCAAAGTCAGGCGTTCTGCCGGTTGAACTACCCGCCAATCGACAAAGAGATCCTAGACCAAATGACCCTGCGATCACGCCCACACCAAGCACCTGGTAGTCCATTGTCTGCCAATTTCACACTTTATAAAGGCTGTGAAATACCGAGGTTACAAAAAAATCGGCTATTGTTTTGTTCCTTATGGGATCACTAATAAAAAAGCGCCGAAAGCGCATGCGTAAAAAGAAACATAAGAAGATGTTGAAGGCAACTCGCTGGCAACGACGAGCTGCGGGTAAGTAACTTCGGGGTTCTGGGTCATGCCAATCCCCGAGGTTAGCCCTCGCCTGATTATGACACTCCAGAGGCTCACGAGAGCTCTGGAACTGTCGATGTCTCAATGAGCCGGTAGCCCGTTCCGTCAACAGCCACATCCAGGTAGCGGAATCCTTCATCGGCTTTGGGTTGGCTGGTTAGATCCAGGTCGGCGAAAGTTCCTCGAACAAAGTAAGTGGAACCACTCCCTGCCAGTACCGGGTCTGCGCCTGAAAGTCGGCGGAGAACATCTTTGGATTTCGTCAATCTAGGCTCACATAATTGGGCGGCTGGTTCGAGATGGTTCACGGCATCATCCAAGTCCCTTTGCTCCAAATCAAAGCGCCTGTACACCTCTTTAGTCGACACTCCAAACGGTGATAGCAAAAGTACAAAACTTTCCTTTTCGTAGGGCAGGGGATCCAATATCTCGCCAATTCCACGCGCAATTGCTCTCCCACCCCGCACGCAATAAGGGACGTCGGCACCGAGCAGGAATACCTTTTGAAACGATCCGATGTCACCGAAATACCTTAGGATCGCCGCCGCGTTGGAAGATCCGCCGCCAAGCCCTGCGCCGGGTGGAATTCTTTTGTACAGGCGCACCAGAGCAGTCCGGCATGCGATTTGTAAGGCCTTAGAAATCAAGTTCGAGCCATCTACGGGGATTTCGTTGAGACCAGCCTCAAGACCAGCAAGAGCACCATTGACATCGAAAACTTCAATTCCATCGCCCTCACATAACTCCAGCGTGTCACCAAAAGACAGTGAAACCATCTCCGACTCGAGTTCATGCATACCATCCGGACGAACTCCCGTTATCTTTAAATACTTGGTCAATTTTGCAGGTGAAAAAAGTGTCGGCAAAGCTTCAGCCTTTCGCCCTGGAGATAGTCTCGGCGAGTGAACTCCATTCCTTGAGACTCAGCGTCTCCGGCCGTCTCGATGGATCAATTCCCGCAGCCTCGATATCCTGCGAGGACATACGGGAAGAAAGGGTTCGTCTAATCATTTGCCGCCTGTTTGCAAATGCCAGCTTTGACAGAGAAAACACTGTGTCATAGCTTTCCTCATCAAGTTCCAGCTCTGATGCCGGCCGTCTCTTGATCTGCAGCAATACTGAATCCACGTTGGGTCTGGGAATAAAGACTTCCCTTGAAATTATCGAAACCACCTTTGCGCGGGCAAAATAACCCAGCTTAAGAGCCACCTGGGAAAAGCTCGATGTGCCTGGTGATTCACACATTCGCTCCCCCACCTCCCGCTGCAACATCACCAACATCTCAGTAATCATTGGTTGATTTTCCAGAATAGAAAGTACGAGCTGAGTCGCGATATTGTAGGGAAGATTTGCCACCAATTTCCACTCGAAAGCACGATCCAGGACTCTTGCATAATCGACTGTCAGCGCATCTGCACAAATAACCTCAACATTTGAAAGATTATTTTGAATTAGAACCTCGTTGAGTACCGTTATAAGGTAACGGTCAAATTCAATAGCGACAACTGAGCTTGCCAAGCTTGCAAGTACTAATGTCAGTGACCCGATTCCCGGACCGATCTCCAACACACGATCAGTTTCAGAAATCTCGGCCAACCTGGCAATCTTCACAGCTACATTCGGATCGCATAAGAAGTTCTGCCCAAGTGCGCGGCTTGGCGATAATTCAAATGAATCCAACAGCCGGATTACCTCGCTGCGTCCTAAACCCAACTTAAGCCCTTTACATCCTCATGGTTAAAGCTGAGATTAGCAAGGACGGGCTACCGCTACCACTGCATCGTAATATTTATGACTCCGGTTCCCGCGTTGGCTATCTGAGAGAACGAACCCTCCGACAGGTCCAGTATTCGTCCACCCACATATGGCCCCCTGTCCTCCACTCGGCAAGTTGTTGAAGCTCCATCGGCAAGGTTTGTAACCTTTACCAAGGTTCCAAACGGAAGCCATGTATTAGCACAGGTTCCTGATGGGGCGCCGTACCACGAAGCCTGACCGCTTCTCGAACTGGAATAACTCACAACCGGAGCCACATAATGAACAGCAGTCACGGCCACCCTCGGAGGCGGAGGGG
>JABEUP010000224.1 GCA_013044365.1 Acidimicrobiaceae bacterium | reverse complement strand
TGGCGGAATAGGCAGACGCGCTAGCTTGAGGGGCTAGTGCCCGTAAGGGCGTGGGGGTTCAAGTCCCCCCTTCGACACCAACATTCTCCGGTACCTTGAGTCCAATCTCGGAATATAAGACGTTGACCTGAAGACTACCCATGACCTTGGCCTCCAGATGGTCGGGAAGACATAGATCCACTGCATGAGGGTCTCTACCAATAGGTGTCGCTCTCGGACATCGTCCTCGGCCCAGATGGCTCCCATATCGAGATCGGTAAGGACACGAGCCACCTCTTCGAATGGTAAGGTGCCGAAGAGATTGTCGTCTGGTCTCCAAAGAGCCGGTGACCAATCTGAATTGAGATTGGCATTCGAAATGCCGGATCGTTGAAGTCTTAGGTGGCACTCCTCTGGACCTGAATGTGGGCTGATAAGAGAGAGTCGTTTAGAGGTAATCCAAAAAGGGTCGAAGAGGTGGCCGGCTCGTGGAAGGAATCTCCACGGGCGTACTATCGAGAGAATGCCGCATTTACGAGAACCTTTTCGATGATCGAATCACCCGCGAAAATCTTCAATGATCGCGTGTCCCGAACAAAACTTGCTAATCTTGGGCAACTTAGTGACGAAATGGCCACGATTAAGTGCGTGAGGAGGAGTGGCCTCAATTTAGCAATCATCGACGTAGGAATTCTCAGAGCAACTTTCTAGAACCCGTTTCTCGTCCAACGCAAACCAGGATGTATTTTGCCGGTGCTGTAATACATGGAACGCACCCCACCCAGTGTAGCCTTAACCATATAAAAGTTTGAAGACTGGTGTTAATATTCCCGTTGCTTCCAAGTTATCATTTTGACGATAACGACGAGATCTGCCAAGATGTTATAACTTTAGATGGTGAGCGTGAGAAATCGTGTGAACGCAGCTCGGAAAATGTTTGGGGGGCCGGCTTGGCCTCACGAGATAGTTAGACGTTGGCGTGTCCTCGCAGCAGGATTTATAGTGCTGGTCATAGTTGGTTCGTTGGTTGGATCATGGCTGGTAATCACGGAGACTCGTGCCGATTCGTCAGAAGCCATTAATACAGCGGTTTCAGCATCAAATCTGGAATACCAGGTTCATTTTGTTGAAGTTAGCGCCAACGCACTGGCTGGTGCACCTGCAAGTCAAGCATTGAATAAAACGTTGCTGTCTGGAGTGAGTGGTGTTCGCCTAGCCGAGTCAAAATGGACTGCCTCAACATCACTTCATGTAGGTGTTAATCAATACCTGGCAACTGTGGATCAGTTTGAATCTTTGATATCGGCTGGGCAAGGGAGCGAAGCAGCGGCATTTGAGGAGAATACCCTGCAACCGGTCTCATCAGCTATAGAATTTCGCCTCGCAAGCGATGCGGGAAATAAATTGAAGGTAGCCCAAGCTAGTACTGTTTACGCCAATGATTGGAGTGATGCTACCCGCTGGGGGTCCCTGGCATTGCTTGCGGTACTGATGGGACTTTTGTGGTTTTTCCACCTTAAAGGTGAAATTGAAAAGCGAAAGATTATCGAAAAACAGGAACGTAGGTTCCGAACAATGATTGACCAGGGCGGTGACGCCTTTCTTCTTGTTGACTGGGATGGCGTCATTATTTTTTCGAATGATTCGAGCCAACAGATTTTGTGCACCTCCACAGCACTGCACGTTGGCACACTTCTTTCGGAGGTAGCCGCAGACGTTGGGCAACCTGAATTGTTAGATATCTTTTCTCTTGTCAGGGACTATCCAGAAAAATCACTGACCGAATCGATGGTTGTGGGAGCAGATGAGCCGCGCATAATCGAAGTCACTGCCACCAGTCAACTGCATGACCCAACAGTCCTAGCAGTAGTACTTAATGTTCGTGACATTACCGAGCGTCGGCTTACAAAGGCAGCCCTTGAGCGCAGTGACAGGCTCCTATCTGACCTGATTCACCATGCCCCAGTTTTAATTTACATTAAGGATTTGGATGGCAGATATACCCGGGTTAACTCCGCTTTCCTTAAAGCGACAGCCATGAGCGAGGCCGATGTCTTGGGTACAACGAGTGCGGCATTGTTCAGGCCTGAAGACGCGAAGTTAATTGCAACAGGCGATAACCAGGCTCTCTACTCCGGCGCATACGAAGCCGAAGAGGAAATATTGGTCAATGGTAACCTTCGGGTATTTCTCACTTCACGGTTTCCATTACTCGACGAGCTTGAAGTACCATATGCTGTTGCCGGGGTATCCATAGATATTACCGACCGGATCCGTTTGCAAGAGGTTGAGCAGAGGTTAAATGCCGCCACTATCTATGGCCTTGATGCCTTGGTTGATTCAAAAGATGGATTGATCAGCAGGTGGAATCCAGCGGCCGAATCAATGTTCGGTTACAGTGCGGAAGAGATAATAGGTAAGCCGGTAAGCGTTTTAGTGGTCGACTCCGAAAACGAGTCAGTATTAGCAATAATTACCAGGCTGTCGGCCGGAGAAATTGTACAGGGTGTGGAACTGGTTGGGCTACGAAAGGATGGTACGACATTTATCGGATCACTTACTGCCGTCCCGTTGCGCGACTCCGGCGGTTCCCAATTGGGTGTCTCGTCAATAATACATGATATCAGCAGAGAGCATCATCGTGGGAATGACGTATTGGCATTGGCGCGCTTGGACCCGTTGACAGGTTTAGCCAACCGGGCGTCTCTTATCGAGCAATTATCCAGTCTTTTATTGGCTCATGATAAGTCAGATGTAACTGAAGGCGACCCACCTGTGCTGGTCATGATCGGGATGGACAGGTTTAAGGCGATCAACGCTGCCTTAGGGCAGGATATCGGCGATAGATTATTGCAATTAGTTGCCGAGAGAATCAAGAGCATTACGTC
>JABEUP010000223.1 GCA_013044365.1 Acidimicrobiaceae bacterium | reverse complement strand
GGCCCCGATTCGTCGGTGCCAGGCCCGTTGGCCACGGTGGCGTGATGGGAGCGATGCCAGGTAATCCCAACCAAGCGGATGGGCCAGAAGCCCCGTCCGTAGGGGCGGGGAGGTTCACGCTTTGACATACTGTGCAGATCGGATCATTCTGTGGATGGTGTTTCGGCTATTTGCCTGCGCAAAATCCGATTCGGACTCATGGCGGAGCCTCGAACGATACTGCCATGAGTCCGAATCGATTCCTACAGCTTGGAGCCGAGTTTGTTGAAGATCATTGCATTTGTCATCTCTTGAACAGGTGCATGGTTATCAGTGAGAATTATTCCCTTTCCCGGATCAGGTGTTTGCCAAGTTGATGCCAGAGAAGCGGTAACGCTATCCAGGAAAGGTGGAATAGTGCTGTCGGAAGGTAGCCGAACAGGTTTTCTGCTGGCTATGAGAAGTTCATTGTAGGCACCAGGTGCTTTGGCTAGGTACAGGTGGGGGAAGACGGTTTCAAGGGTACGCTCAATTGCTCGCAGAAGCGGTGCGTTGGCGGAAGTGGTATTGACGTTCATAGCCAGTACGCCATCTCGGTCCAGGTGCGAGAGGCACTCTTGAAAGAACTCTTTGGTGGTGAGATAGAAGGGAATATAGATTTCCTGGCTGTAGGCGTCAACGATCATCAGATTGAATTTAGAACTGGTAGTTCTAACATAGACCCTGCCATCCGCATTTATTACTTTGGCCGCCGATGGGCTTAGGTGGAAGTATTTCTTACCTAGCTGAACCAGTTTCGGATCTATCTCGACTCCGGTGATCGGAACTTTGGCCCGGTACGGGTCCACATCTCTTGCATAAAGAGTGGGGATTGTTCCGGCTGCCATGCCAATGAGCAGTGTATTCACTGGTTGGGATTTAGGGAACATAAATGGCAACGTGAGATAGGCATCGTAGTAAAGGCCGGTGAGTTGGTTAGGAGTGTAAAGCGACTGGATTCCTGCAGAGTCGTTCACCGAGAGTGCAGTCTCAGTGTTGTTGAGTTTGTAAACCTGGGCGAATTGATAAGGTGTTTCCACCTCGGTAATCAGTCCTCTCACTGGTTTTAGAAGCGGCGGCGAGGCTTGACTCAGTATTACGGGAAGAAGGCTTGCAATTAGAAGAATTGGTTTGCCGAATGTCCCCAGGCCAAGCAGTAGTAACATGGTCGCCGAGATCCATATGGTTGTCCTGACGCCGAAGGTGGGAATGGTGTAGAGCGTTGGCAGAAAGGTTCCCACTAGGCTGCCGAAGGTGGACCAAAAGTAGAGTGATCCCGTTTTGCGCCCCGCTGTCTCTTTATTTTGCACCAGGAGCCGAACCGCATATGGCGAAACCGCCCCCAGCGCAACTACGGGAGGCACAAATAGGGCCGCTGTCCCTAAAAGAGATGCGACGACCAAGCCAGCCGGTGTATCCAGCAAACCGCCAGATACTGATGTGAGCATCGGGTTTGAGAGTAGGGGCAGAAGAGCCACAAAGGCCCCTGCACCTAAGGTGAGAAATGCAATTCCCCGTGGAGTGGGCCACCTATCTGCGACGCGGCCACCTAACGCGTATCCGGTCGATAGTGCGAGGAGAATAATTCCTATCAGGGTTGCCCAGACGATCTCTGAATTGCCAAAAAAAGGTTCAAGCAGACGTTGTGCGCTGAATTCCACCGCCATAACAGCCGCACCGGTGCAGAAAACAAAAAACCGTAAAAAGTTTTGCTTCAATCTCCAGTCAGTAACCGAATTGTTTGTCTCCGAAGACATCAAGCTAGTCATTCCCTCGTTTTGCTGCCATCTTACCGCTTCGACCTGGCTGGTCTAATGCAGAACCTGTTTCTGGTTTCTTTTTGTTGGGACCCGTGTCTTAGCGGTGGCAAGATTTGGCCCTGGCGGGAGTCGGCAAAGCTTTCAATACTGTAAATGGAAATTCAAAAGTTAATGCGGTAATTTCTTGGGCGCGGTTTGCTATAAGTTTCAAAGCTATATATCGGAGAGCTGGCGAACGGGTTCACAATGAAGTTCGACCGACCATGAGTATTACCGCGACTTTCCGGGCAGCAACGTTATGGGCATTAATGAGCCGATGCAGGTGGAACGGGGCGGCAAAGTCGGTCAACTTTTTAGATTTTTATGGGGATGTCCTATCAGGCTGGTCAGTATTTTTCTCGCCAATGATGGAAGTCGGAGCCAATCCCGTCATGGTTAATTGGGCATGTCGATTGGGTCGCGAATTAAATGTTGTCAAGCGATGGGTGTGACTGGCAGATCGTGACAGCTCTATAGGGAGCACTTCGCAATTTGGTTGCCGGCGGTGATCGAACAGCTATTAGAAAGTATCTCCGGCATTCTACGATGAATTGAGCGGCTTCGAAAATGAGTTTTCCAAGCGTGTAATGAAATCAGCCGCGGAGTACGAGTCCGCGCAGCGATGCAACGACGTCACTTATTGAACTCAATGAGGCCGAAACCCTTTCCGTAACGGAGCGGTTGCGGCCGCCAATGGCAATCTACGAACTTCACACCATCACATAGGACTTGAGGAATGGAAGTCATAGAAAAATAACGTACAGTTCCCAAGATTCGCACTTCAGTCGTCCCTGTGGATTTGTACGGCGCTGTTTACAGACGTGCACATTACGCTGTCCATACCTTTGGAGGGCTCTGGAACCAAGCGGTCGACTATGTCCAAGAAAGAGTGCCAGGCCACTCATCAATCCTGCGTACCCGCAACATTGGCGTAAAGTATTCCAAAAGGTCACTTTTCATTTTCCAATCATCTCCAAAATTGCTCTACGAATCGATAGCGCATTTACTAGATAGGCGTCCTCGAGGTTAGCTGCCGCCGGAACGGGTGTTGGTGGCGACGTAAGATGTGCAATCGGGGAATCTAGAGACCAGTATGCCTGATCATAAACAGCAAGTGCGAGTGAGGACACCAGGCCTCCGTTGGCGACCTCATCGTGTATGAGGAGTAGGTTACCTGTTTTTTGAACCGACTCGCATATGAGTTCAACATTAACCGGACTGAGCCGCTGGAGGTCAATTATTTCAACGGCGACTGGAAGGGTCGAGGCGACTTCAAGCGCAATATGTACGAGTCGTCCAGTGGTTGCAATGGTAATTTGGTCCCCGCTCTTTACGATTCGCGGTTGCCATGGCGAACCGTCATCTCCCGCGAGCGCCTTCTGAGAGTATAGAAGTGATCGGTCTATCAGCATAACCACCGGGTCCGGGTCTTTTAACGCTGCTTTCATAGAGTGAAACATCATCCCCGGACTCGCTGGTGAAAGGACCTTTAGTCCGGGAATTTGAGCGAGCCATCCGTCAAGTCTTTGGGAATGCTGAGCCCCCCAGCGTGTACCTGCCCCGGCTACGGTCCATATGGTGAGCGGGACTGAGTAACGTCCGCCGCTCATGAAGTGAACCTTCGCCGCCTGATTGAAGAGTTGATCGCTCGCCAAGGTAATAAAATCATTAAACATTATGTCAACGAGAGGATGAGCGCCGCCGAGGGCCAATCCAAGACCCACCCCGACAAATGAGGCTTCACTTATGGGAGTATTGCGAATGCGTCCGGAACCAAAGTCTTGAAGTAAGCCCTTGGTTAAGCCGAAAGGTCCACCGCTTGAAACATCCTCACCGAGTACATGAATCCTGGAGTCCTCCTGCATCGTTTCAGCAAGAGCTGAACGTGCCGCCTGCACAAGAGAGATGTTGCTCATGGCAGCATCGATTCATAAACAAGACTCATATCGTCTGTTGGATCCGCGGGTATTTCTTCCCGCAAAACCGATTCCAAAAGAGTTCTCGTTTGATCAAGGTGCTCTTTGTGTCGTGTGCGCAGATCGGATTCTGCTGACCCATGGTCTATAAGGCTTTCAATGCACTTTTCCAACGGGTCGATCATGCTTTCTTGCTGGCGCAAGTCACCTTCGTAATGGGGACGCAAACGGGAGATGCTACAAACCAGGAGCGCAGGGCCCCCTTCGCTGCGCATTTTGCTTAGGAGTTCTGTTGTGGCAACGGTAACAGCCTCGACATCACAACCATCAATACTGAGTGCCGGCATTCCATATAGACGACCATACTGAGTGAGGTCCTCCACGGGAGTGTGTTCTTCCCGGGAGGTAAATTCGATCTTGCCATTATTTTCGCAGACGAAGAGAACTGGTGCTTCCCAAAGCGCAGCCATGTTCATGGTCTCATGAAATGTACCAGTTTGAACAGCGCCGTCGCCGAAGAAGACAACAACAATTGATCCTTTTGGCATCAGCAGGGCATTTCCCAGGGCAACGGAAAGAGTACCACCCACAATCCCAGTCGCCATAACTGCATGATCATCCATCAAGTGCATAGAGCCAGCTCGCCCGCGGCATATTCCACTGTTCATGCCTGCTAATTCGGCCATCAGAGATCTTGGATTGGTGCCAGCGGCCAGGAAGTGGCCGTGAGGGCGATGGGACGAGTAGATCTTATCGGTATCATTTAGCGCGCTGATTACCCCAACCGCGGTAGCTTCGGCACCAATGCACAGATGTAGCAATCCTGGTAACTTTTGATCACGGTAACCTTCCGCTACCGCTTCTTCGAACGCCCTGATGAAGGACATCTGCTCGAAGAGATCAAAAACATTATGTGAAGAGTCGGACAACTCGAACGCCCCCCGGCATCTGTATTTTGGAATCGACTGACTTATGTTACCATATGGCAAATTGTGGTTTATCCGTTACATCAAGGTAGTATTAAACAGCGTAGCGTTTATTGTAAAAAGTTTCAAATTGAGATAGAAAATCTGGTATTAAAGATATTGAAATCGGCCTTGACACTTATGTTAATGGATGCGTCGATAACAGTTCATATAGAGGGAATCCGTAAGGGTAGGGTATCAAAATATCCGGCAGTGATCTCTAATTGTCAAATAGAATTAGGCAGATTGTAGGTTCTTTGTAATTCATCGTTTAGGCCAATTAGATAAGT
>JABEUP010000222.1 GCA_013044365.1 Acidimicrobiaceae bacterium | reverse complement strand
CTCCTTTGATTCATCCGTGATTGCGCCAATATTGCTGGTTTCTGGTGTGATCGCTTTCAAGCGCAGTACCAGAACCCTGGTTCGAGACTTGGGTCGTGTCGCCATCGGGCTTGGACTGATGCTGTTATCACTTCATATCCTGCTCACTAGCTTAGCCCCGGCAGAGAACGCACCAGTGGTCCGTGAACTATTAAACGCCATAACTGATGAGTCGCTGCTGACTTTGTTGATTGGTGCCATCCTTACTTGGGCTGCCCACTCCAGCGTTGCAACCATGTTGCTGACCATGTCGCTTGCCTATTCAAATTTCATCGCTCCAGAAGCGGGCTTGGCTCTGGTGCTTGGTACAAATTTGGGAAGCGCCATGAATCCGCTATTGCAGAGTCTTGCCAGCGCAAACCCCGCCCATCGGCGCCTTCCCGTTGGCAATTTGATCAATCGACTGGTTGGCTGTTTGATTTTTCTGCCATTCCTCACACCACTGGTCCATATGCTCGGGTCAGTCGAGCCAAATCCGGTTCGACTAGTGGCGGACTTTCATACCTTCTTTAACGTAGTACTGGCAGTAGTATTCATCCTGCCGCTGAATTGGTTTGCCCGCCTTCTCGAAAGATTTCTACCCGATCAGAGAAACACCTTAGACCCATCGGTGCCGCTCTACCTAGATGAGAGTGCAATTGAGACCCCTTCAGTCGCATTGGCGTGTGCTGCGCGTGAGACGTTACACATGGGCGATATTGTTGAGACCATGTTGCGCCGTGCCATGGAAGCTTTGCTGACCAATGACCGCAAACTTGTTGCCGAGGTAACCCAACGGGACAATGTTGTTGACCGTCTGCATGAAGCCATCAAGCTGTATGTGGTCAAGGTGACTCGTGGCAGCCTGGATGAACTGGAAGGCCGTCGGGCTATGGAAATCATGTCGCTGTCAATCAATCTGGAGCATATCGGTGACATCATTGACAAGAATCTGATGGAGCTAGCGAACAAAAAGATCAAGCGACAGTTGCAGTTTTCTCGTGAAGGCGCGATGGAACTTGAGGAATTTCATGGAATCATCATGTCCAATTTAAAACTGGCTTTCAGCATTTTCCTTTCTGGAGATGTGAAATCTGCCCGGTTACTGCTCGATGAGAAGACAAGAATCAGAGAACTGGATATGTCGGCATCGGAGAGGCATCTGACACGGCTTAGGGAAGGGCGTCCAGAGAGCATCGAAACGAGCTCCCTGCATCTCGATATTCTGCGTGATCTGAAACGAATCCATTCACACATATGTGCAACGGCGTATCCCGTTCTGGAGGCGGCAGGCGAGTTAAATCCTACCCGGTTAAAGGTGATCTCGTCACAAAATGGGGAGACGGGTGGTCCTACGATTCTGAGTTAAGCGGGTTGGGCCCAGCGAGAGACGGCTTTCAGGCAACATGCTGCATCGGCTGCATTTGGCCGATTTCTGTCGATTACTTGATTCGTGTATGGTTTTCCTGAGCAACAATTGCTAGGTAGCTGCTTCCCGAAGAACTTCTGGTCTGCGCTCGGCGATACCAATGAGTGTCTTGGCTGCACCACTGGGTTCACGGCGACCTTGTTCCCAATCCTGCAAAGTGCGCACAGAAACGCCCAGCAATTTCGCAAAAGCGGATTGAGACAAACCAGACTTCATGCGGGCAGAGACAACAGGGGATATAGCCACTTTGTGGATTTTTCCTGCGCGACCGGACTTCATTTGGCGAACAGATTCCAACAATTCGCCACCCAGATCCCGTTTCGCATCACGTTTTTGCAGTTCTTTAGCAGTCATGGACATGTAATTTCCTCTTTCACAGCCTTCAATATATGAGCGGGTATATTTTCATGCTCATTCTTCGCATAGATCAGCAACAGCCAAATTGTTCCATCCTCAAGCATGTTGTAGTAGATCACGCGAACGCCGCCACTCTTGCCTGTTCCTTTACGAGACTATCTAACTTTTCGACAACCACCGGAACCTCGTACCACATCGCCGACATCATAGTGCGTGGCGATCCATGCGACGAATTCACCACACTCGTCTTCTGTCCAGTAATCGGAGACATACCGAGTGAAAATTTCTGATTCTGCGATGGTGAGCATAAAGAGATTATACGGCAATGCCGTATACCGTCAAGTGGGGCAGAATAAACGTTTCGCGGTGAAAGTCTGCTATCGAGAATATTCAGGAGTGTCCGGAGTTGGCCGATATTGGCATTACGCAAAGTCTGCGATATTGCAGACATTCAGACACCAGTCTTCAAGTCAACGGCTGTTTTCCGGGCAGGAAACCGAACGCGCACAGTCGGCCAAGAGCCGTCACCAGTACAGATGCCACAAACCAGTCATTCGATTGGTTAGATAAGTCTGCAGAATGGCTTGTGCCTGAACACCTGCGAAAACTTTCTCGGTTTCCGGCAGAGTGTTGTTGTTATACTGGCAGCGAAAACTCCAAGTGAATGGAAAAGATGACCTCAGAATGCCATTCTTGGCGTCATCAATGTCAAATGTTATACGGATCCCCGCGCCCTGTGTAAACACTGTTATGGCTCAATAATCGAACATGAACGAGCGCAATACCGAAGCTTCCGTTTACGATTACCTCGTCCTCGAGAAGGCTTATCCCAAGTCCGAAATATTGCTGGAAGCAGTAATCGGTTCAGGGTCTGAAGGGAGGGCATGCCGAGCCGATCTCGCAATCATCGACTCCCGCCGCAGTGAGATCATCGCCTTGATTGAGGTGAAGGGCTCGCGAGATCACAAAGCTCTTCGTTCTGCAATCTCTCAGCTTCTTCAATACAGGCGCATTCTGGGTAAGCCGCATATTCCCTTGTACTTGTTTTTTTCCACCTCTTTCAGACTCTGGCCACCGGTTCGACATCTCACAAATTCTCCCAGACGGAGACACGAAGGAAGTTTTTCCAGATGAGTTTCCGACGTACGACGCGCTGATCGGGGGAGACAAATCTGGGCAGAAAGCAGCTCGCACAGCAAATGTTCGTGATGCGGTAGACACTTTTCAACTTACCTGTGTACTTCTCTCATCCGTCGTGGCGATCATGTTTGGGCTTGATGTGTCAGGCGTCGTTCAACTCACAATTAAGCAGCTCGCTCTTGCCGGTGTAGCTGGAGTTCTGCTGGTACTTCCTTTTGCAGCAAAACTCAAAATGTTGGGAGTCGAATTCGAACGGTATGTGCCCAAGGAACCGCCACGTGAACCCTGATCCTACAGTGGAGGGGGCCCTGGGCGATAAACCCGTGCTTCGCCCAAAATTCTTACGTTAGATCTTTACGACATGCGCCGAACCCTTGTAAAGGAAATCGAAGAAGTTCCGTATCCTCAAGAGCATGTAGAAATGGTATTGGAGGGCAATTGAATTCTGGCGGGCCAACCCTAATGGGCAGTTTTATCACCGAAGAGGGCTTCTGGATGACTTGCAGATGATCGGACCAACTCCGACGCCTATGACTGTACTCGACCCATATATCCAAATGGCATATGTTGCTGAGTCTCTGGTCATCGGACAGGCCTTCGCGAAGGCAATTGGCTACAGTAAGGAAGCTCCTCTTGTCTTTAGTTTCAGGTGGTGTCGGTTGGCAAAAAGGCTCTTATCAAGTTGGCAGAATCCAGACCGACTATTCATGCAGCATTTGACTGCGGCGGACGACGAGAAGAAGTCACATGTTCTCTTGCCCATTAACACCGCACCCTCCGTCATCTACCAGCATTTCTATGAAGCAACCAAGCCACTATTTCGTGTGTTTGGCGGCTACGAGTTTCCTGAGGACAAAGTTGAGCAAATTGTCAACCAATTCTTAAGCCGCAAGGGCTAGGCCGCGGAGCGTATGTGAACCGGCTAAGTTGATGTCATGCGTCCGTCCGACTGTCCTGTGGGCGAGTATCGTGAATGAGCCTATGTTCGTCAAATGAGAAGGAATTTCCATGCCAAAAACGTCGCTTGAAAAATCTGAACTTCTAGCCTTCGCGAAAAATTTCGATACTGCCTATGAAGACGCCGCCGTAAGTGTACGAGGTGAATTTCTTAGAGCCTACCCGCTGCCCCGCCTCAAAGACATTACCCTCGATGAATATGTCATTGGCAAAGGTACGCCTTCGTTCTGTGCGCGGGTTGAAGCAAAAACAAAGGCGTGGGCGAACATTCAAGGCGCCACGGCCAACAAGTTCGGTATTTACTACGGCAAGACAAAGTCTGACCCCGAAATGAAATATCGGTTTACACAGAAGTTTGGGGTCTCCAAGAATAAAGCATTCGATACTGTAAAGGTGGCGCTACTAGCCCTTGTTGAGGCAGGGAAATCAAAGAATTTTCAAGAGATCGATAAAAACCCATTATCGCAGATGTTCAAGGCAAAAATACTTAGCCTTTACTTTCCTGACATCTATCTAAATGTCTGTAGTTCAGAACATCTTGAGCAAATTGCGTCAGGCCTGCATATCCCAGAAGGAGTATTTATAAGCGAATATCAGCATTTGCTTTATGAAGAAAAGCTCAAAAATAAGATCACGAAAAACTGGAGCAACCCCAAATTCATGTCTTTTCTGTACGCAAAGTTCATTCGAGGAGATCTGAGTGTATTGCAGGCTATAGAGATTAAAAAGCCGCCGAAAAAGAGGAGACGTAAAGTCAATTTCGACGACCTAAATGCGAACCGCGACGCAATAGGAAAAGCGAGCGAGGAGTTCGCCGTCGAATGGGAGAAGAATCGTTTAGTTGGCCTCGGCTATGAAGCACTTGTTCGGAAAATTGAAGATCGGCGTGACATTCCTTCTTATGGGTATGATTTTCTTTCCTTTAGCGCCCCAGGCCAGGAGAGATATATTGAGGTCAAGTCACTAGGCCGTGATTGGAAGGACGAGTGCTTCAGATTTTTCCTATCGGAAAACGAACTTGCAGTGTCAAAATCTGCTGAAAACAGCCCCGGGTATTATTTCTATCTAGTCCGCTATGGTAAGGGTGGAAAGCCGCAAGACCTCGTGGCAAGGCATGCGATGGATGTTTACTCGAATAGTGAGGTTAGCCCATGTGCTTACGTTGTCAGATTCGACCTCGACGATGACAAGTTTTAATTTCGGAACTCCATACGGCACCAGCCTTTCCCACCCGTCCTGGACTCGCCACACGACCAATGACTATTCGACGCCTCGACTTAGCGATGTAGCCATGCAATGTGAAGGTCTGCTTTCGACTAATCCATATGACCGCAAAGGGCACGGTGCTGTCCGTTGCCAGTGAAAAATGGTCACTCAGACAAAGAAACAGGTTGAAGTCGGCAACCAGCGCGATACCGAGCATTCAACTCAGTAAACACCACCGGCCGCTAAGGCCGAGGACAGGTCGTCGGCCATTGCGGCCGGCGGCGCTGGCTCGGTTAAACGACTGGTATCTCGCAGATTGCCGTCATTGAGAGGCACGCCGTGTGAATGGCTGACTTAACCATCAATAGGTGGCGACATCGTGCCCATTTCGGCCTGCCGATCATTGCGTAAGCTGACATTCCCCTCAATTTCAGCTCTTTCAGCTTTGTCTTAAAAATGTCTCGAACTGGCCAATCGGTACTGGCTTTCCATCGGCCAGCAAGACCAGCCCCTCCGCTATCCCCGGGTTGCAGGAAATTGCTCTTAAGACGGGATAGTTGTGGTGATACTCGAACTAAGAGTTGGCTTTAAGGTGGGCATGGGGGCGCTCCCATATTTTGTTGCAAGTTGACGCACCTATGTGGTGTAATGTGGTGCACTCTAACGAGAGGCGCTACTATGGCCACGAGATCAACACAGACGGTGAAGTCGAAAACCAAAGCAAAAACATTGCGCACTTCAGTTAGTTTCCCGCGCGATCTCTACGATACCCTTGAACGCATTGCACAAGAAAAGAAGGTTTCCCTCGCCTGGATCGTGCGCGACGCTGCCGAAAAATATGTTATGGATCAGTGGCCTCTGTTTGCTGACTCGGAATCGGGAAGGAGTAGGTCAGCATGAGCGTAGATACTTCCGACAAATTTATTCCGAAGGACATTCGCGAACTATACGAAGTGCATAACTACCGCAATGCTGCTCAGGTTCTACACACAGGATGCCCGCTAGAGTTCGGGGAGATCCTTGAAGGATTACGCGCATTCCGGATTACGCTGGATGATATCCGTAAACCGGGAGGTAACGAGTCCGAAATCCCGAAGAGGGTATCCGGGCTGTTGCGCGACAAGGGCTGGAGAGAAACCCGCATAAAAGGCGACCTCCTGATAACGAAAGTTTCGGGTTCGAGCGGCAAGAAGAGCAGGAGCGAAGGGAACGGCGACGAACCGGAAGGCGAAGGAGGAACGGAGACTACCGAGGAACTCGTCAGCAAGGGCTTTCACGTCGAACATATCAAGCGTGAAAATTTCCTTGACGGTCATAAGGTTGACTACGTCAAGAACCGCGTCGCCTTTGACTTGGAATGGAACAGCAAAGATCAGACTTTCGATCGGGACCTCTACGCATTCCGGGCCTTTCACGAATGTGATCTTATCGACGCAGCCGTGCTTCTGACTCGCGGGTCGTCGTTGAACGAGGTCTTTGAGAAGCTTGGTCCGGAACTCGATGCAGATGGCAATCCGAAGTTGGATAAAAACGGGAAACCGAAGCTGATCAAGACTAAGTACGGCGCAAGCACGACTTGGATGGGAAAACTGCTCTATAGGCTAAACGCTGGGCGACACGGTGGATGCCCAGTTCTAGCCCTGGGGATCACACCTGCTCTTATCACTGACTGGGACGACAATGAAAAAGACCACGCCTAATCTGGCAGCCGAGATCCAAGAGCAATTCGCCGGCAAGCATTTCCGAACGATCCTGGCGGATCCGCCGTGGCAGTTCCAGAATCGGACCGGCAAAATGGCCCCCGAGCATAAACGATTAAGTCGGTACGGGACGATGACGCTAGAAGAAATCGTTGGGATGCCTGTGCAGGCATTGGCTGACGACACCGCGCACCTGTATCTGTGGGTGCCGAATGCGCTGTTGCCTGAAGGATTACGGGTCATGGAAGCGTGGGGATTTCAATACAAGACTAACGTAATCTGGCACAAGATTCGCAAAGATGGCGGCCCGGATGGGCGCGGGGTGGGCTTCTACTTCCGGAACGTTACCGAGGTAATCCTGTTCGGGGTGCGCGGCAAGAATGCGCGTACACTCGCGCCTGGTCGACGCCAAGTGAATTTCGTGGCAACGCAGAAGCGCGAACATTCCCGCAAGCCTGACGAAATGTACGACATCATCGAATCATGCAGCCCAGGGCCGTATCTTGAACTGTTTGCACGGGGAACACGGGCCAACTGGTCAGTTTGGGGCAACCAAGCTGACGACAGTTATCACCCCACGTGGAAGACCTACGCCAACCATTCACAGGCTGAAATTACGGCCTTTGAGCTTTGCGAGCGCACCGAGAGATATGTCCTGGATTGAAAGCGCCTCGCAGGTATTCAGCAGCTGGCGTGAAAGTGCCAAGGCTAAGATAAGGAAGGCCTGGGCCAGCATCTACGCCGAGGCGCTACGCGAGTTTGTGATTGTGTTACTACTGTCAAACTTACCCTTCGGTGCGATCATACTTTCGCATTACATTGGTACCCCGAATGCACCGCTGTCGTTGGAGGACGTAGCTGCTGTTATAGCGTCTAACTGGAAGCCGGGCGAAATATTAATCTTGGTCTCGGCGCTTCTGGCGCCGTTTTCGTATCTACTATCGTTATATCATCGGGCACGGCGCCACATGCCCATGTATACCACGCTCTCGATCTTGGTGCTTGTCATGTATTTGAGCGCATCGTATATCTTTGCATACGACAGAATGCAAGCAATCAAGAACGAAGGATTTATTCGGACTTCCTCACTACTATTGTATGTCGGGGCTATTGTCATTTGGTATATCGGACTCGTCTTTGAGAGAAGATTAATCAGGCCTCCCGCCGATGAAGGCAGTATGCGAGCCGACAAGATGGCGGCTCAGCTTCAGGAGGGGGGTCAATGAAAGATAGCCGTTCTGTTAGGATTCCAGCGTTGTCGGTGCAGCAACCGATTGGCGAGTTCTACATTGGCGTCATTCAGGCAAAAGATTTGCTCGAAATCGCGTTCGCGGATATTCGGGAGATTGAGCGCGATTTGGACAACTACTTAGGTATTCAGCGGAAACTTAGTCCGACGCGTGTCACGGAGCTGTCTGAGTACGTCAACACCAAGGATGCTACGTTTCCAACCTCTATCATCCTTGCGATTGAGGGGGAATGCGTCGACTGGGATGAAGAAAAAAATATAATGACGTTGCACTCGACCGAGAACATCGACTATGGACATATCGCAAAGATCCTGGACGGGCAGCACCGGCTTGAGGGCTTGCGCAAGCTGAGCAATGAGAGACTTTTCGAACTTAATGTGACAATCTTTGTGGAGGCTGATATTGCCGATCAGGCTAACATATTCGCGACTGTCAATTTGGCCCAGACGAAGGTCAATAAGAGCCTAGTCTACGACCTTTTTGACTACGCAAAGTCGCGGAGCCCTCAAAAGACAGCTCATGAAGTTGCCGTAGCCCTGGACCGAGCAGAGAAGGGACCGCTGTACCAGAGGATCAAGCGTCTTGGTACACGCACAGTTGGCCGCACAGGGGAAACATTGACGCAAGCGACAGTCGTGAACTGTTTGCTGGGCTTGATTTCCGAAAAGCCCCTGACGGATCGGGATCTCCTGATGCGCGGCAAGAGCATCAAGATTGCGAGCCGAGACGAACTACAGAAATTTCCCTTTAGGAACTTGTTCATTGAAGAGCAGGATGTGGCAATTGCTAAGTTGGTCAACAACTACTTTTCCGCTGTGCGCCAGAAGTGGCCTGAAGCGTGGGAAGATCGGGGTCAAGGGAACATCCTTGCTCGAACCAATGGTTTCCGAGCTTTTATGCGCGCATTCCGGAATCTCTATGTCGATATGTGCCGTGGCGGGGAAATTGGACAAGTTATTGGGGTGGCTCATTTCGCCGATCGTCTCGGCAGCGTGAATCTAAAAGATGCCGATTTCAATACGCAGAAATTCGCTCCGGGCACAAGCGGAGAAACAGCACTCTACAACGAGCTCATGAAAAACATGAAGA
This sequence comes from Acidimicrobiaceae bacterium, assembly GCA_013044365.1. Lineage (GTDB taxonomy): Bacteria > Actinomycetota > Acidimicrobiia > Acidimicrobiales > Acidimicrobiaceae > SCQM01. Next base: position 7,755 of record JABEUP010000222.1, on the reverse strand, counting down.
TCGAGAGTGCGAAAACGCTTTTCAGCTAAGCTGCGCAGCCGTATTTGGCTCTCGTGGATTCTCATTTAGCGCAATTTGTCAGGATGCCTGTAATTTGTTTGTAGTGGATGTTGCTCTTTCGTAGAAATGGCAATCACGTGATCACACAGTTGAATTCGCCTTAGAAAAAGTTGGCAGGGGCTTTTTGGACTGTAGTAAGCATTTGAGTTGGACAAATCAGATCTTCAGGAACTTCGGCTGGCGAAGAGCCACTCAACAACCTAGAGCAGGCTACTTCCGCTCAATGCATTAATGACAAAAATGGCCGAAGACAGATCATCGTCCAGAGCTGTCGTTAGCGTTGACTCCATTCAATGGCTAATGTTGTGGTGGTTGACGACATTAGCCCGGATCATTTTCTGAATAGCTGTTTTTACACGGCCAACAGACGTCCCCACGCTCAGGTCAGCTCCTAGAAATTAGGAAATGCGGACGCTCTACGAATTAACCCTTCTGGCCATTAATTGAATTCTTTGAGGTGCTCTTCAAGTGGCCATTGATGACCGATTGTACGCCCTCGGCTTCCCTCCTAGAAACGTGTCATTGACATGACAACACATGACCGAAATAATAAAAAAACAGAAAATGTCGTATGGACAATGATTCACATACGCTTCGACCAGATAAGCTCACGCATTTGTAGCTCATTGTAAAAAACCTGATAAATGCCAAATCACTTCTGTGCGAATGTAAAGCGATAAAGGAAAATAAATGAAGCCCTACACACGATCAGTCATAGAACTCTTCGACGGCAAGAAACGCTATCTCATCCCTTTATATCAGAGGCAATATGCCTGGAAAGTTCACACACAACTGGAATTGCTGTGGGAAGACATTGAACGAGCTATTCACCGACTAACCACGAATAGGGCTTCAGTGTCACCCCACTTTATGGGAGCGCTAGTTGTCACTCAGATCAAGACTTTTGGAAAGCAAGTCCAAGCCTTCGAGATTATCGACGGGCAGCAGAGGCTGACAACCTTCGCGTTATTACTTGCTGCGATTCGAGATGTTGCGATTTCCAGCAGTTCTAGATATGCCGATGAAATCCAGAAATATTTAGTCAACGATGGGGTGATGGAACAGCCTGATGTTGAGCGTTTCAAGTTGTGGCCTTCGCGAACTGACCGCCGCTCATTCGTGTCGATAGTTGATCCCTCCGCTGATCTAGATGCCATTGCGCCAACGCCTAATGATGAAGATGGTTTTGTGAGGCGTTCCACTGCCGCCCATGCCTATTTCAAGCAGAAGGTTCAAGATCATGTCTACATTGATGGGCAATTCGATGAGCACCGCTTAGAGACTCTATTTGAGGCTCTGAAAGAAGGGCTTGCGGCCGTTTCCATCGAACTCGAAAGTGGAGACGACCCCCAGACGATATTCGAAACACTGAATAGTCGAGGTGTTGACCTCACGCCAGCAGACCTCATGCGTAACTTCATCTTCCAGCGCGCGAAAGGTCTGGGGCAGGTTGATGGTGCGCTAATTGTCGATAGGCTGTACGAAAAGCACTGGCTCCCGCTCGACCGGGCCTTTTGGAACCAGTCAGACTCACGCGGAAGGCAATCCCGTCAGCGACTCGACTGGATGTTGACCGATCATCTTTCAATGAAGATTGGTGGCTTGGTTTCTGTAGAAACCCTTTTTGAAAGCTATAGGCGCTGGGTTTTGAATAACGTGCCGTTCCCTTCTGTAGAAGCTGAACTTGAGTCAATCTCAGCAACTGCCGAGGTGGAGAAGAAATTGTTTGAACAGGAGAAAGACAACCCATTAGGAGAATTTGGGAGATTTGCAGACGCATTTGATGTTTCGACAGCGATGCCTCTTGTCGTTTATCTGGCTACTGAAGGCAATGTAGGGGGTGACTTGTCTAGGGCACTGGGGGTTTTGCAAAGTTACATTCTTCGCCGGGATATTTGTGGCCTCACAACCAAGAACTACAACCGCCTGTTTGTCGGGATCATCACCATACTTAGGGAAGCTGATGCAAACAAAGTGGGTGAGATGGTTGCCTATCTCTCCAGCCGTCAATCAGATATTGACCGTTGGCCCGACAACTCAGAATGGCGACAAGCATGGCTGGGGCGCGACCAATACAAAGCAGCGCGTCAGCCAAGATTGCGCTTTCTATTAGAAGCCATTGAATTGACTAAACGCTCAGTCCAGAATGAGGTAATTGAAATCAAGTCGGATTTGACGATCGAGCATATCATGCCACAGAGTTGGCGAGATGAATGGCCAGTTCTGGGCTTTGAGTATCTGGATGAAGGGGAGCTAGATCCAGAATTTCTTGCTCGGCAAGCTGAAAGAGATGCCGCTATTAACAAGCTCGGAAACCTCACTCTCATCACCGGGCCATTAAATTCATCCATATCCAACGGTCCGTACTCTGTGAAAATGCCCGCTGTAAGATCTCATACGAGCCTTGCACTTAATCGCGAACTGAATAGATACGATGAGTGGAACGAAAACACCATTTCAGAAAGGGGGCTTGCACTATTCGAGACTGCATGTCAGATCTGGAACGGGCCAGAGCGTTCGGGAGTGATTGCATCTTCCTCCTCAAACCGGGACGACATGCTGCAACGGAGTGTCAAGTTTCCGCCGACTGGAACGATTTGTAAATTCACCTATTCTGGGAATACGTACATGGCGAAAGTTCTTGACGAGGGTTTGTCTGTCGAAGGGGTTGTTGGCACATTCAACTCGTTCTCCGCCGCTTCAAGCGCAATTACAAGTACGAGCAGAAACGGCTGGCTCGATTGGTACTTGCGTGATGATAAGGGCGGATGGATCTCGGCGAATGACTGGCGGAGGTCTGCTTAGATATGTAAATCTGACTTGCCAGATATGCTGACCAACGTCTGCTGTGGCCGACAACCTGTCCTCGACCATAGCGGAAGTGCTTATAGCCGTTATACAGTGTTGCCACCCCTGCATCAAAATCCGTACTGTGCCATCAGGCGATTCTGGGTGAAATGGTAACTGTTGCCCGCAAGGGTGGAGTAACCCAGCATGTCCATGACTTTCCATCCTTTGAAGAAGCCATGGGCAGCGTAGGAGAAGCTCACCACATATTCGTCGATGGCCTGGGCCGGCAATAGGGCACTGGCAGTCTGGTTAAAACGGTTGTAGGTTGCCCAGGAAGACCAGGATTCGTTGAACGTATGGCTGCCGGACAACTGATAGGCATTTCCACTCCCCAAGCCTTCCGTTGGGAACAGCATATTGCCTGTAAACAGCGCAGCGGAACCATATCCATCTGTATAGGGTGACGCGAGGCCTCCATTGTTGAAGGTGCCCGGGTGAGCGGGAATGTGAATGGCGGCGGCTGCAACATTGTTCTGTCCAAAATCGGTGCCGATCTGAAGCCCATAGGGGGTGCTGTCCACAGCGCCAAAAAGTGCCGCACTGTCATTTTTTTCATTGGCGTACTGAAATCCAACAAATGGCTTGAAATCACCGATGGCTTTGAACGACAGCTTTTCATCGATGAACGACAGATGGGCAATGTTCATGAAGTCGTAGTACCACAGCTGGCTCGTCAGTTTTTCGCTGCCAAAATTCAGTACATCGTGTGCGCCTGCATACCAGAATCCGGTCGTGGCAAGTCCAGGGAAGTTCTGGAAGGGGTAACCGGACTTCTCGAATGGCCCCGCAGTCTCATTATTGGTGCGGTCGAAGGTCGCGCTGGTCCAGCTTTTGTATCGTGTGATGCGTCCAAAGGTAAACCCGAAGTCTTCTGAGGGCGTGAGATCCATGGTGGTGCCCTGATAAAGGGCCGGGATCATCCGGTAATCTGCAGTGTTGGCAAAAGGGGTATCGATCGCCTGCCGCCCCTGTCGAACATTCACCCAGCCATTGTGGTAGTTGATATAGGACTGGCCCAGGGTGTCCAGGTTGGTCCCCAGTGTGGGGTCGTAGTTCAGAGGGTCGTTATACGTTGATTGGGGGGTGTGCGCTGTGTAGAAGGCCACCCCTGCCGAGAAGTGATCCAGTTCACCGCTTTCAGCCTTGAGCATCCCCCCCGCTACGAAAATGCTGTTGTTGACAGGGCTATTGTAGAAATTGCTATTCGTCCACTCAAATGAACGAAGATAGCCATTGACTTTCCCATTGGTGAAAAGGTCGCTAAAGTTTCCGTCGTCAGCTTGTGCGCCAGCACAGGGCAAGAGCGGTAACGTGATGGTCAGCAGGACAGCGCTCAGTCGCTTGGGATGCATGCAGGTTCTCCTCGTTTTTGGTGGCATCGATGAATTGCAGCGCTAACATAAGGAGGAGAGCGCGGGATTTGCATCGGATTTGGCTGATTCGGAGATCAGGAAATTCTGATTTTTCAGGAAGGGCCAAAAAATCCTTTCCGTTATGCGAGAATCAAGAGGCGTTTAAATCGTGCATTGCAGTGATTTACCGCGCAAAAACCGGGTCGGTAGTCTTAGTGAAGGTGTATTAAGGGATGCCCAGCCATGAACAGAGCCACACCACCCCCAACCTCTGACTCACTCCAGCAAGCGATCCTCAACCACATTCCGGATCAGGCATGGCTCAAGGACCGGGATTCCCGCTACATCCTGGTCAATGAGGCTTTCATCGCGGCCACAGGTCGATCCGAGGGGGAAATCCTGGGGCATAACCCGATGGAAATCTGGCCAGAGGAATTGGGGCAGCACTTTATGGCAACTGACAGGGCTGTCGTTAAAAAAAAGGAGCGCCTGCGCTACGAGGAAAAACGGCCAGGACCGAGCGGGGAACTGCGTTGGTACGATACCATCAAGACGCCCCTCATCAACCTGGAAGGCGATGTTACCGGGACGGTCGGCATTTCCCGTGACATTACAGACCGCAAGGCAATGGAGCGGGAATTGCGAGAGTCCCGGGCACAGTTGCGCGAATTGAACGCTTACCTGCAGACGGTAAGAGAGGAGGAAAGGCGGCGTATTTCCCGGGAACTTCATGACGAACTCGGGCAGTCCCTTACCGCGATTCAACTCGGCCTGGAATCATTGGAAGAACGGAAAGACGAAGCGACGTGGGTGAGTTCCCTGGCCAGTTTGCAGCGCTTGGCCCGTGCCACCATCCTGTCTGCACATCAGCTTGCTTCCGATCTCCGGCCGGCCATTCTGGACGATTTGGGGTTATCCGCAGCGCTGGAATGGATGCTGGAATCCTTTACGGCCAGAACCCGAATCACCCACGAATTCCATTGTCCTGACAGGGTCCCGAACTTCAGCCCGGAAACGAGCACCGCTCTTTTTCGTATCGTGCAGGAGTCCCTGACGAACGTAAGCCGCCACAGCCATGCTACCCAGGTGGTTGTTGAGATGCAGCAGCACGCCAATGAAATCCTGCTGTCCGTCACGGATAACGGACAGGGCATGGATGAACAGGTCCTCACCACTTCCAACAGGTTGGGGCTCCTCGGCATGCGGGAACGCAGTGTGATGCTGGGGGGGGAGTTCAACATCACGAGCAGGGCTGGGGCAGGAACGCGGGTGGAAGTGCGCATACCACATCATGGAGCTGGTCATGGACAGGACGCTGCGGGTTCTCATCGTTGATGATCACGACATCATTCGTGATGGACTGATTCAGATCCTGTCGTTCCAGAATGACCTCAACGTCGTTGGCGAGGCTTCTGACGGTGAATCGCTCCTGAAGCTTTTGCGTACGACTGCGGCAGACGTACTGGTGATGGATCTTTCCATGCCGGGAAAAAGTGGCATCGCCCTGATACAGCAGATCCATACGGCCTATCCCGATTTGTCGATTCTTGTCCTGAGCATGCATCAGGAATCCCAGTATGCCGTCCAGGCGATCCGCGCCGGGGCTTTGGGCTATGTCACTAAAAACACGCCTTCCCCACAACTGCTGGACGCCATTCGCAAGGTGGCAGGTGGAGATACGGTAATGCCCCCAGGGGTGGCCGACAAGCTTGTCCGGTATCTGCGCGATCCCCAAACGGACTTGCCTCACATGCGCCTGACTCCAAGGGAATTCCAGGTTTTCCAGTTATTGGTTGAAGGGCGCTCCATCAATGACATCGCCAAAACCATGTTTCTGAGCAGCAAGACCATCAGTACCCATAAAGCCCATATTCACGAAAAAATGGAAATTCCAACGACGGCAGGCCTGGTGTACTACGCCCTCCAAAAGGGATTTCTGCACGCTGCCCCCTAGGAAAATCCTGAGTCGGAAATCAGGCAAATCCGATTCACAAAGCAACCCCTGAGGTTCATGCTGAAACCATGATGAGAACGACACGACCGGTATGTTTAGCTGAACGCGGCATGGTGGCCACGGCGCATTACCTGGGCACCGCAGCGGCGTTGGATATCCTGAAGGAAGGGGGTACTGCAGTCGATGCGGCTTTGTGCGCGGCAGCAACCCTGGGTGTGGTGTTGCCTCACATGGTGGGGATCGGTGGCGATGCGTTCTGGTTGATCTACGATGCCCGCCATAAAACCCTTTCGGCCATTAATGGCAGTGGCCCCAGTGGTGGTGCCGTGACGCGTGATCAGTATAAGGGGATGTCTGCCATCCCGTTCCGGGGACCACGATCTGCCATCACAGTCCCCGGGGCAGTGGACAGCTGGAGACTTGCCTATGAACGCATGGGAACCATGCCCTGGGCCCGGCTGCTTGAACCGGCCATTCATTACGCCACGACAGGCGTTGCCGTCACGAACGACCTGGCCCACTGGATTGCCGATGATGTCACCCCCTTTCGTCAGGACCCAGGCTCCACAGGCATTTTTCTCAGGGATGGGCAGCCCTTGCAGGCGGGTGAGCGCCTCTGTCAGGAGGCTCTGGGGAAAACCCTCAAGGGCATTGCGCGCCACGGGCCAAGGCACTTTTATGACGATACGGGTGACAGCATTGCCCGCTACCTGGCAAGCCGGGGAGGTGTGCTGAAGCCAGAGGACTTTCGGGACTACGAAGCGCGCTGGGTAGCGCCCCTTACGTCACATTACCGTGACTGCACGGTAGCTCAGGTACCGCTGCCATCACAGGGGATCGCAGGCCAATTGATCCTGAATTTTCTGGATGGCGTGGATTTGAAAGCATCCGGTCCGGAACACCCTGACTACTACCATGCGCTTATTCAGTCGATCAAATGGGCATTTCAGAAGCGTGATGCACACTGGGCCGATCCGGGATTTCACGTCGTGCCGGTGGAAGCGTTGCTGGATCCGGCACTGGCGGCCCGGGAACGTTCACACTGGTTGGATCATCCTGAGTTCACCCATGCCAACCGCCCGGGGGGCAGTGACACCACCTTCATGAGTGTGGCAGATCGTTACGGTAACGCTGTCGGCCTGGTACAAAGCCTATATTTTGATTTTGGATCCTGTGTGACCGATCCTGAGTCAGGTGTTCTCCTCCAAAACCGGGGCAGCTTTTTCTCGCTGGACCCGCATCATCCCAACGCCCTGGAGCCACATAAGCAGTCTGCCTCCACCCTGATGTCCGGGATGTTGTTCAAGGCGGGGAAACCGTATCTGGTCTACGGTACCCAAGGGGGTGAAGTGCAGCCACAAACCCAGACCTCCCTGGTGACCCGGATCGTTGATTTTGGCTTTGATGTGCAGGAAGCCATCGAGGCCCCACGCGTGCTTTATGGACGATCCTGGGGAGACGATGCCAACCGCTTGCTGCTGGAGTCCAGCGCACCCCCGGGCGTATTCGAGGCGATGCGCGCGAAAGCGGATCCGGTGG
>JABEUP010000221.1 GCA_013044365.1 Acidimicrobiaceae bacterium | reverse complement strand
TTTGGTTTGGATAGCCGGTCCGTTCTTTCCCTGCCGTATGTACAATGGTTTGCCACCAGACGTCAGTCGGGACTTTTCCCCGGGAGGCTTTTTCTTCGGTCACGAGTCCCGGTGCCATGTATGGGATGCGTTCTATTTCATCATAATTGAAGATATGTTTGCCCAGTTCTTTTGCGTACACAAGTATTGTGTCATGCTTGGCTGGCCACTTTTGCTTTGATCTTCCGCCGTAGTCGTAGGCCCAAATAATTTCATTCATGAAGTTGGATCTACCGAAGATCTTGTCGAGTTCGACTTTTACGTAGTGGACTTCTCGATAGTCAAGGTGGACGTAGATGGTGCCAGTTGCCGTCAGCAATTCGTGGCTTCTTTGAAGAAGAGGCACAAGAAAGCCAATGTAATCGTAAAAGGAGTCATTATAGGAATGTGACGAGACAAGGGTTGATTTGTAGGTCCGGCCGCCAAAACCTGTGCGTGTCGATGTTGTATCTTGCTCGGTCTTGATCGAGGATAATCGCTGAACGGATCCCGTATTGAACGGAGGATCTATGTAGATAAGATCGATGCTCTGGTCAGGGAGGATGTCAAGTATGGCCGCCGCTTCCGCCCTAATCACCAAATCGGGGCAAGTGGCAACTGTAATATCTGGCAGTATTGGATCTCTTGGGCTGTTCATTTCCTGGTTACGGCAAAACTCTGCCGAAAGTCAGCACGAGGCTATTTGAGCATATGAGATTCCTGGTGCAGATTCAATTTCTGCAAGGATCTCATTTGAGAGCTGGACATTGACCGTAAGTACCATAAGCGCGGTATTGCCCTGCTCGGAGGGGCCGACAGCCATGGAGGAAATAGATACGCCGGCGTTGCCTAGTATTGTGGCCACAAGACCAATCTTGCCAGGTGTGTCATCATTGCGCACCACCAACATATTCGCAGCAGGTGGAACTTCGACTTTGTGGTCATCGATCATTACTATTCTTGGTTCCGATTTGGGTCCGGTCAAGGTGCCCGAGACCGAATGAGTGCCAGCACTGAGTGTGATCAGATTTACGTAGTCCTTAGCTTTAGTAGAGGTGCTTTCTTTGATGCTCAGACCTCGATCCTGAGCAAGCTGGGGAGCATTGACATAGGAGACCGGCTCATTTGTGCCGGTGCCAAATAGCCCTTTCAATACCGAAAGGGTAAGTATCCTGGTGTCGTCATCCGCAATCGCACCCTGGTAGTCGATGTCGAGCTGGTTAGGCAGGGATTGATTTAGAGACGCGATAAACCGGCCGAGAGATTCTGCAAGCCCCTGAAACGGGCGAACTGTTTCGCTGGCTTCAGCAGCGTTTACGTTGACGGCGAATGGAACGAACTCACCGGCCAGAGCCAATTGAACCTGTTCGGCGATCTGTACTCCAGCCTTGTCCTGGGCTTCGAAGGTGGAGGCGCCGAGGTGGGGGGTTACCACCACAGACGGAAGGGTGAATAGGGGCGAGTCGGTGCATGGTTCCGAGTCGAATACATCCAAACCTGCGCCTTGGACCTTTCCGGAGGTTATTGCCTCGTAGAGCGCCTTTTCATCCACGATCCCGCCTCTTGCGGTATTGATAATTCTCAAGCCGGGCTTGGCCTTTGAGAGCATATCGGTTCCGATAAGACCGGTTGTCTCCTTGCTCTTTGGAAGATGTATGGAGATAAAATCGGATTGCGCAACGACCTCTTCCAGGGAAAGTATTTCGACTCCCATTTGACGGGCACGCTCTTTTGCAACGAAGGGGTCATAGGCAATCAGGCGCATTCCGAATGCGAGGGCTCTTTGAGCCACCAACGCTCCAACTCGTCCGAGGCCGATGATTCCGAGTGTTTTGCCATAAAGTTCCACCCCCTCCCACTTCGAGCGTTCCCACTTCCCGTTTACCAAAGCGGCGTGAGCCTGTGGTACATTTCTGGCCTGCGCCAAGAGCAGGGCCATGGCCTGTTCGGCTGCCGAGAGGATGTTGGATTGCGGGGCATTTACCACCATCACCCCCTTTTTTGTGGCGTAAGTAACGTCAACGTTGTCAAGACCAATTCCAGCTCTTCCGACAACAATCAGGTCGGTCGCGGCATCGAGGACGGCAGGAATTACCTTGGTCGCTGACCGTATTATGAGCGCATTTGCGCCCGGGATTGCCTCGATCAGCTGCTCGGGTGTGAGATTGAGTGCAACCTCAACGGTGTGACCGGCGTTTCTAAGTTGATCGAGACCAGATTCGGCAATTTCTTCGGTTACCAAAATGCGTGCCATGATAAAGTCCTCGCTAGATTTGTCAGTTGCAGCTATGTGGGGGCTTGTAGGATCTTACGGGCAAGTTCCTAGCCAAGACATTAGTTGAAATACCACTTTATTCATACTTCGAGGCAACCATTTGTGACATAAGATTTCCGATTTCACAGCAGTTACCTTTTAGTTGGTCTCCAGGGATGAATGGCCTACCGCCTACTTTAGGCGGAATTTAATGATGCTTCGACTTGGCCACAAGATCGCCTATTCTCCCTATGCCTTTGGAAATGTCCTCCTGGCCGAGCGCATAACTGAAACGGGCGTATCCCGGCGTGCCAAATGCTTCTCCGGGAACAATAGCCACTCTTGCCTGATCGAGGATTATCTCGGCAAGCCGTGAAGTTGTGGTGGGCACTTCACCTCCGTAATTGCGGTTGAGCAGGCCGTTGAGGCTGGCATAGGCATAGAATGCCCCCTCTGGCAGCGGGCACTCTATGCCAGGGATCTCATTGAGCATCTTATGGATTAGAGTACGTCTGTGTCCAAACGCGGCTTTCATATTGGCCACATCGTCAAGAGGGCCTTCCAATGCCTCGACTGCAGCCCTTTGGGCTACATTGGAAACATTTGATGTCGATTGGGACTGCAGATTTGTGGCTGCACTGATCACGTCCTCAGGGCCTACCATCCAGCCAACGCGCCATCCGGTCATGGCGTATGTTTTGGCGACTCCATTGACTATCACGGCCTTGTCCGCGAGCCTGGGTTCGATCACAGGTAGCGACCAGGACTTGTTGTCGTCATAGACAAGGTGTTCGTATATTTCATCAGCCATTACCCAAAGGTCATGGTCAACCAGCCAGTTTGCAAGCTCCAGTGACTGGTTGAGATCGTATACCGCGCCGGTAGGGTTAGAGGGCGAGACATGGACAAATAGCTTGGTGCGTGGTGACAGGTACTTGTCAAGGTCGCTTATCCGAACCTTGAAACCATGTTCGAGTGTTGTGGGAACCTCAATAGGGATACCCCCTGCCAACTTGACCGCCTCAGGGTAAGTCGTCCAGTAAGGAGAGGGAATCAGAACCTCGTCGCCCTCGTCCACCAGCGTTGCAAAGGTGTTGAAAATAGCATGTTTACCACCGTTGGTCACCAGCACTTGTGATGCTTGAGCATCCAGGCCTGAGTCACGCTTGGTTTTTGCTGCGATCGCATGGCGCAGTTCCGGCAGACCGGCAGTAGGGGTATAGCGATGGTTCTTCGGGTCCAGGCATGCCTTGGCCGCAGCCTCCGCAATGCGATCGGGGGTTGGAAAATCTGGTTCTCCGGCACCGAAGCCAACCACATCCACTCCTTGGGACTTGAGCGCCTTTGCCTTAGCATCTATAGCTAATGTTGCGGATTCGGCCACATTTCCAATTCGAGTAGATATTCTTTGTTTTGTCGGTTGAGTTTCCAAATTGGGCTCCAGAAATGTAAGAATCTATAAACGTGGCAAATAATTCATCAGAAATCATAATCCCTTCCAACCTTCTTCCCGGAGATGGAAGATTCGGATCCGGTCCATCAAAGGTCCGTCCCCAAGCGGTAGAGGCACTGGCAAAGATTGGCAAGACCTACCTAGGTACGAGCCATCGTCAGGCAACAGTGAAAGATATGGTGGGCCGGCTTCGTGATGGTTTGCATAGTCTTTTTAAACTGCCCGATGGCTACGAGGTCATACTCGGAAATGGCGGCGCAACCTACTTTTGGGATATTGCCACCTTTGCTCTCATCGAGAAGAAAAGTCAGCACTTAAGTTTTGGCGAATTTTCTTCCAAATTTGCGGCAGCTTCAAAGGAGGCGCCTTTTCTCGACGAGCCAGAGATCATAACTTCGGAATTCGGCACTAAGCCATCATCCAGGGTGAATCCAGAAGTCGATCTTTACGCATTGACACATAATGAGACCTCGACCGGCGTATCGATGGAGATTCGCCGTCCAACTGGCGCAAGCGGTATTGTGGCGGTGGATGCGACCTCAGCCGCTGGGGGTCTCAGAGTGGATCCCGCTGAATTCGACGCCTACTATTTTGCCCCCCAAAAAGTATTTGCTTCCGACGGCGGACTCTGGGTGGCTCTAATGTCACCGGCCGCACTTGAAAGAGTGGCCAGAATTGCTGATTCTAAGCGATGGATACCGGCTTCTTTCGATCTAAGTATCTGTATCGAAAATTCTCGTCTGAATCAGACCTACAACACCCCCGCCTTGGCAACCATATTTTTGTTTGTGCATCAGCTGGAGTGGATGATTGAAAATGGCGGTCTTGAGTTTTCGACCTCACGTTGCGACAAATCGTCCAAGTTCCTCTACGATTGGGCGGATCGTACCGAATACACCACTCCTTATGTCAAGGATCCGGCTGACCGTTCGCACGTGGTTGGGACGATTGACTTTGCTGACAGTATTGACGCGGCTCAGGTTGCCAAGGTATTGCGCAAGAACGGTGTGCTCGACGTGGAGCCATACCGCAAGCTGGGCCGGAACCAGCTCAGGGTAGCAATGTTCCCAGCGGTGGAGCCAACTGATGTCGAGGCGCTGACTAAATGTGTTGATTACGTGGTTTCTCAGCTCTCCAATTAGATCTTGCCTAATACGGCCCGGATCGAGGGTTACTTTGTGGATGATTACCAGCAAAAGTGACCGTTCCAATAAGGCGCGGTCACTTTTGCTGGTCTGGAATTTTTTTGAAAGTTGAAAGTTTGAGTTAGCTAGTTGCGGAACTTCGGTTCTACGGCGGTCCAGTTGCTCACAGTGGGCAACCATGCGGCCCGACTGAATTCGTAGTTTTTTATGTCCTCGGCGTAGCGAAGCGTAAGCCCGATATCGTCCAGACCTTCCAGCAGCCGGAAATGGGTGAAGTCGTCCATCGGGAAACTGGTCTCGAGACCGATAGCCGGAACCTTAACCTTTCTGCCAACAACGTCAATTATTATTTCGGTGGCAGCATTCTTCTTGACCTCGGCCATTATGGCGTCCACATCTGCCTGGGACAATACAACAGGTACCAATCCCGATTTGGTGGAGTTGTTCCTGAAGATATCTCCGAATCTTGGGGAGATGACCGCCTCAAAGCCGTAGTCAGTCAGAGCCCAGACCGCGTGCTCCCTGGATGATCCGGTACCGAAATTAGGCCCGGCTACGATGATCCTTGAGTTCTTGTAGGCGGGGTTGTTGAGGACAAAATTGGGATCTTCCCTCCATTCTTCGAAGAGTCCCTCTCCAAATCCGGTCCTTTCGACCTTTTTGAGCCATTCTGAGGGAATGATCTGGTCGGTGTCCACATCGCTGCGGTCGAGCGGAAGAGCCGTTCCTTTTATCTCTTTGATTGGTTGCATTAGTAAATCCTTTGCTCGGCTGACGCGGTTAGATCTGGTCTGGGGTGGCAAAATGCCCGGCCACCGCCGTAGAGGCGGCGATTGCAGGGGAGACCAAATGTGTCCTGCCCCCTTTGCCCTGTCTGCCTTCGAAGTTTCTGTTGGACGTTGACGCTGCTCGTTGGCCTGGCGACAAGTGGTCCGGGTTCATTCCGAGACACATTGAACAACCCGATTCTCTCCACTCAAATCCAGCATCTAAGAATATTCTGTCTAGCCCTTCCCGTTCCGCCTGCTTCTTGATCTGCTGCGACCCGGGGACTACCAATGCCCGCATTCCGGAAGAAACCTTTTTGCCCTTTACGACACTTGCTGCAAGGCGCAGGTCTTCGATGCGTGAATTGGTGCATGAACCTATGAAGACGGTGTCAACGGAAATTTCTGAGATGGGGGTTCCGGCTTTCAGGCCCATATAGGCCAACGCCCTTGCCGCCGCTTCGCGAGAAGACGGGTCGCTGAAACTATCCGGGTCTGGAACCGAACCCGAGATTGGGACAACCTGGGAGGGATTAGTTCCCCAGGTGACATATGGAGTCAACTTTGATGCATCAATGAAGACTTCCTTGTCGAATTTGGCATCTGGGTCGGTAGCAAGTGACTTCCAGTATTCCAAGGCACTGTCCCAGGCGGTGCCGGTTGGGGAGTGAGGACGGCCCTTGACATATTCGAAAGTCGTCTCATCAGGTGCGATCATCCCAGCGCGCGCGCCAGCCTCTATGCTCATGTTGCTTACCGTCATCCGGCCTTCCATGGACAGGGCGCGTATTGCCGAGCCGCGGTACTCGATGATATAACCGATTCCGCCGCCGGTGCCGATCTCTCCAATGATTGCCAAGATTATGTCCTTCGCCGTCACGCCTTCAGGTATCTTGCCATCGACGGTGACTGCCATAGTCTTAGGTTTCTGCTGAGGAAGTGTTTGGGTGGCAAGAACGTGCTCGACCTCTGAAGTTCCAATACCGAATGCCAGCGCACCAAATGCGCCGTGAGTCGCAGTGTGGCTGTCTCCGCAGACGATTGTCATTCCTGGAAGCGTCAATCCCTGTTCCGGCCCGATTACGTGCACAATGCCTTGGTTTTTGTCACCCATCGGATAGTGGGTAATAGCGAACTCCTTGCAGTTGTTTGCTAGAACACCCAGTTGCTTAGCTGCGATCGGGTCTGCCACCGGTTTGTCGATGTCGGTGGTCGGAACATTGTGATCGGCGGTTGCCACAGTAAGATCCGGTCTGCGTACTTTGCGGTTGCTCATTCTCAGGCCATCGAAAGCCTGGGCCGAGGTGATCTCATGGACCAGGTGAAGGTCGATAAAAAGGAGGTCTGGTTCATCTACTTTCGTGTGGGCCACGTGAGCATCCCAGACCTTTTCGCTAAGAGTCTTCCCCATTGTTATCCCCGTCTAATCGGTATTGAATATGCAACATTGTACCCACCTTCGTCTTTGGACCGAAACCAGTTCTGCCTGGAGAGGTGCCACGAAAGTAAAACTGTTTCCTCTAATATTAGTCGGAAGTAAATCGGCGTCACGGCTATCCGGCATGGCTCAACTGTGGCTGGCGCGACAAGTATCTGTTCGCGATTGCTGGATTAGGAACCTATTTTTACAATTTCCACACGAAGAGTTCCGCCTGGCGAGTCGTATTCTACGTTCTGTCCTTCCCGCTTTCCCAGGATTGCCAGGCCGAGAGGGGAATTTGGAGAGACGACAGAAACGCCCTGCCGCTTTTCCTCAATCGATCCAATTAGATACTGTTCGGAGTCAGAGTCTCCTTCGTAACGCAAATGGACAATCGAGCCGGTGGTAACTGTTTCAGAGTGCTCATCGCCTTCGACAATCACTGCCTCGGTGAGAATGGCCTGGATCTGACGAATACGGGCCTCCATTTTACCTTGGCTGTCTCGGGCTGCATGATAGTCGCCGTTTTCCTTGAGGTCACCTAAGGCTCGTGCAGTACCTATTGCTTCTGCGATCTCAATCCGACCGCGGGTGGTGAGGTCTCTGAGCTCTTCTTGAAGACGTTCGTAAGTTTGGCGAGATAGCTTTGTTTCGGTCACGTAGTACAAAGTAATAGCTAGGATTTAATTTGTAACTGCACTAAGCGGTAGTCGCGGCTACATCTTTTATAAATATTTATTTGACATTGAAATATTTAGACGTAAAATTGTTTGGCTTTGAACAAAAATAGATTTATATTGCAAAACGTAATTATTCTGTGAGCTTGCATCCGACGGGTGCGAGCAGAAATGACCGGCCACCGAGTGGGCGGTCATTTCTTTATAGCTGAGTTTTCTGACAGTGAGGTTGATGGGTGGCAAGATACAAGGTTGGTTTGATAGGCGGCGATGGCATCGGACCCGAAGTGATCGGCGAGACCATCAAGGTAATAGCGGCCACGGGTGTTAAATTGGATACTGTGGTGTATGACCTTGGTGCCGATAGATATCTGCGCACTGGTGAGGTGCTGCCCGATGACACGCTTATAGAGATCAAGGCCTTGGACGCCGTGCTTCTTGGCGCGGTCGGTCCACCGATAGGTTCCACTCAGGTTCCCTCTGGAATCCTGGAGCGCGGACTTCTGCTCAAGCTCAGGTTTGAGCTCGATTTGTACGTGAATATGAGGCCGTTTGTTACTCCCAAAGGGTGGAACCGGTTTAACATTGATCCGATCGATATGGTGGTTATCCGGGAAAACACCGAAGGTTCTTACGCGGGTGAAGGCGGTCTACTGAGAAAAGGCACGAAGCAGGAGGTGGCAACCCAGGGGTCCGTGAACACCCGCTTTGGCGTCGAGCGTGTAATCCGATATGCATTCGAACTAGCATCATCACGACCAAGAAAGCATCTGAGCCTGGTTCATAAGACAAATGTGCTGACCTATGCTGGTGACCTTTGGCAGAGAACATTTAACGAGGTTGCCAAGGAATATCCCGATATAGAAACCGCATACAGTCACGTTGATGCCGCCTGCATACATATGGTCGAGTCCCCATCTCGTTATGACGTGATAGTTACCGATAACCTTTTTGGAGATATCCTCACCGATCTTTGTGGTGCGGTGTCGGGTGGGATCGGATTGGCCGCGTCAGCCAACCTAAATCCCGACAGGACTGGACCTTCGCTCTTTGAGCCGGTGCATGGCGCTGCTCATGACATTGTCGGAACTGGTATAGCAAATCCTATGGCAGCGATCCGATCTGGAGCACTCATGCTTGAGTTCCTGGGTGAGACACAAGCGGCTGGGAGAATAAATGCAGCCCTGGAAGCATACGAAATTCCAGAGGGGATAAAGACCAGCGCTATTGGTGACGCGATTGCGGAAAGGGTGTAGAGGAAATGCCAATTACGGAGACCGAAAAGATCTGGATGGACGGGGAACTTGTTCCATGGAAGGAGGCCAAGATCCATGTGCTTACGCATGGTCTGCACTATGGTTCAGGCGTATTCGAGGGCATCAGGGCCTATGAATCAGATGGCGGTCCAGCGATTTTCCGTTTGGACGATCATATCAAAAGGCTCTTCAATTCCGCCAAGATTTTTATGATAGACATTCCGTTCACGCAGTCTGAGATAATTGAGGCATCGAAGAGCGTTGTCCGGGAGAACAATCTCGACAGTTGTTACATGCGGCCTATTGTGTACCTCGGTTACGGGGAGATGGGTTTGAACCCACTGTTGTGTCCGGTTTCCGTCGCGATCGCCGCATGGCCGTGGGGAGCATACCTGGGCGACGAAGGCACCCGAAACGGTATACGTTTGAAGGTCTCGTCATGGCAGCGGCATCACCCCAATTCCCTGCCACCAGCTGCCAAAGGCACTGGTATGTACATGAACTCTTCTATGGCGAAGGTTGAGGCGATCAAAGCGGGATACGACGAGGCAATTCTGATGTCGCCTCAGGGATTCGTGTCGGAATGCACCGGTGAGAACTTGTTTGTCATCAAGAACGGTGTCATCCATACCCCGCCCACCTCCGCCGGTGCTTTGGAGGGTATCACCCAGTCCTCGGTGATTCGAATTGCCAAGGAACTCGGCTATGAGATATCGATTGAGAACTTGCTTCGCAGCGATCTTTACACCGCTGACGAGATATTCCTTTGTGGTACCGCCGCAGAGGTTGTTCCTGTTTCTTCAGTTGATGACCGTGTGGCTGGTAACGGCAAGCCGGGACCAATGACTAAGGCTATCCAGTCCACATACTATGATGCAGTGAGAGGTCGGTTGGATACTTATAAAGACTGGGTTACCTATGTCCGCTGAGCATGTAGTTGGTTTGCCTGAGAGGGTAGACATATATGACACCACGTTGCGCGACGGGTCGCAGCAAGAAGGGCTGTCACTAAGTGTCGACGACAAACTAAGAGTTGCAAGACAGCTCGACAGTCTCGGTGTTGCATACATAGAAGGCGGCTGGCCTGGAGCTAATCCTAAAGATGAGGAATTCTTTAGGAGGGCCAGAAACGAGCTTAAGCTCAGCACAGCGAAGCTGGTGGCATTCGGTTCCACGAGAAGAGCCACAACAAGAGCAGATGAGGACCCAACTCTGCGTGCCTTGGTGGAGACCGGCATCTCCGGGGTATGTATCGTTGGGAAGGCATGGGACTACCACGTTGAAAAGGCATTGAGAACGACACTTGATGAGGGTGTGAAGATGGTAGCCGATTCGGTAAGTTTTCTTGTTTCTCAGGGTATCGAGGTGTTTCTTGATGCGGAGCACTTTTTCGACGGCTATAAATCCAATCCGAGGTTTACGCTTGATATATTGAAAGCTGCCCAGGACTCAGGTGCCAAGACACTCGTCTTGTGTGACACCAATGGTGGAACTCTTCCTCATGAGGTGGAAGAGGTAGTGGGAACCATAAGCTCGCGTTTTACCACACAGATTGGCGTTCACTTCCATAATGATTCTGGTTGCGCGGTTGCCAATGCAATCACTGCGGTGAGAGTGGGTGCAACTCACGTTCAGGGGTGTGTCAACGGTTATGGCGAACGTACAGGCAATTCAGATCTATCGGTAACGATTCCAAATCTCTCACTGAAGATGGGGATCAAGACTGTTCCTCCGGAGCGAATTGAGTTGATTTCTTCGGTATCAAGACATGTTGCTGAAATAGTCAACATAAATCTTGATCCTCAAAAGCCATACGTTGGTACTTCCGCATTTACCCACAAGGCGGGTCTTCACGTCAGTGCAATTTCGAGGCGCAAAGATGCCTATGAGCATGTTTCGCCGGAGTTGGTGGGCAACGGCTCCCGTTTTGTGGTGTCTGAAATGTCGGGAAAGTCCACTGTCGCCATTAAGGCAGCGGAGCTCGGTTTGGATCTTGAATCCGAGGAGCTCGCCGATGTGCTTGAGCATTTGAAGGAACTCGAGCACAAGGGGTATCACTTCGAGGCCGCGGACGGGTCGTTAGAGCTGCTGATGCGGAAGGCGGGTGGATGGGAGCAAGAGTTCTTTACTTTGGAGTCATTCAGGGTGATCACCGATCATCGTGAAGGAGTTGGTGCCGTGACCGAGGCAACAGTCAAGGTTATGGTTGATGGCAGCAGGATGATTGCCACTGCTGAAGGAAATGGTCCCGTGAACGCACTCGACTCGGCTCTACGTAAGGCACTGGCACCATATTTTGTGGAACTCGCAAAGGTCCACCTGACGGACTTCAGGGTAAGAGTACTGGTCTCTGCACTGGGCAGCGGAGCGGTGGTCAGGGTGCTGCTCGACAGCTCAGACGGGAATGAGACCTGGTCGACCATGGGGGTGTCTGAAAACATTATTGACGCTTCCTGGCAGGCGCTTATAGATTCAATTGTCATGGGTCTTATTAAAGTTACAGAGGACGTGTAAATCCTGAAGGTGCCTGTCCCCAGCGTGCCACGGGAATTTACGAATAAATCAAATCTAAGGTAGAGTATCTTTTGTGAGCCAGCCAAATTTTGTTACGAGTCCAAAACATGAGGGAGCTTTAGGATTAGTAGAGCTTCCCGCTTCAAACAGTTGGACAAAGCCCCGAACGGGAGTGATAACTCCCACCGACCGGACTGCAAGACATCTGCTTGGGACGCCAGGTCCCGGTCAGGGATACGCATTGCGACTGATCAGGGAGAAAGACGCCAAGATCGTAATTTCAGAAGGTGAGGAGCATGAGGATGTTGCTGTAGGTCTCAGTGTCCTTGTGTGCAAAAGGGCTGCTGCATTTGGTAGAAGCCCGATTTCCTACGATATCGACTTTCTTGTTAAGTTCTTTGGTTTTGACGGTACCGCGGATGCTAATTTGGTGGAGTTTCGTAGGATGTTTTTCAAGGGTGCAGGTCATAGCTACATGGTGCAGAGACAGCTTGCCGATGCTATTCCGGAGTCTACTTTGAAGTTAACTCGGGAAGCTTTGTCGTCAGTGAAGAACTGGCGGGAGTTGTTCAATATCTAACTTTTTGTAGGTTCAGAAGGTACCTTACCGGAATCGACTTTCGGTTCTCGTGGCAGCCCAAGGACCATTTCTCCCAGGATATTCCTCATAATCTCTGAAGTTCCGCCCTCGATTGTGTTGGCGCGCGACCGAAGAAACATCTTTGGCAAGTCAATGCCCCCATCTGCTAATTCGATCTTTATGGTCTCCGGCCTTTTCATCTCGTAGTTGGAATAGACGAGTCCTTTTGCCCCTAGCGCATTGATGCAGAATTCATATATTTTCTTGTTCAACTCGGCACTAACCAGTTTCCCGATGGAACCTTCCGGGCCAGGGTTCCCTGCCATTCGCAGTTGGGAAGCACGGATATTGGTAAGCCTGCTCACCTCGGCCTCTATCCAGAGTTGGCAAATTTTGTCCCTATCGGAAGCTAATTTGAATGGGGAATTTCTCCAAAGTTCCATCGCATCGCCAATCGAACCCGACTCCCTCCCGGCAACAGTTCCTCCAAGCGAAACCCGTTCGTTCATCAAAGTCGTGAGCGCGACTTTCCAACCTTCTCCAATTCCCCCCAACCGGTGAAAATCGGGGATTCGAACGTCAGTAAAATACACCTCGTTGAACTCGGCATCTCCGGTAATTTGGCGCAGCGGCCTCACCTCGATGCCTGGCGTGTGCATATCCACAATGAAGTATGTCATTCCTGCATGTTTTGGAGCTAAGGTGTCGGTCCGTGCGATCAGCATCCCCCACCTGGAAGTATGTGCCAGAGTGGTCCAGACCTTTTGTCCATTCACGATCCATTCGTCACCGTCTCTGGTGGCGTGAGTTCTGAGGGATGCCACATCGGATCCGGCACCGGGTTCGGAGAAGAGCTGGCACCAGATCTCCTCACAGTTGAAAATCGGTTTTAGGAGTGTTCTGGCCAGATTGGCCGAGGCATAAGAAACGACGGTGGGGGCTCCCATTCCTATCCCAATTGGATTTCCAAGAAAGTTTGACGGGGCTCCTGCCTCCCTCAATCTACCGTCAACTTGCTCCTGGAAAGAAGGCGATACCCCAAGTCCGCCCAGGCCTTCTGGAAAATGTACCCATGCCAGGCCCAGGTCGTACTGCGTGTTCCAGAATTCCGTGTCTGACATTTTGGATCGTCTGTAATTTTCAAGCAAGATGTTGACCTGCCTGTCGACGATCTTGAGTTGGCTATCCCGAAGAGTTTCATTGGAACTTTGGGCCATGTTCAACTCCTCAAATGCCGGGTTGGTATTTATTTAGCGTACCAAAAATGGGGGAGAGGAACCATTGGTTACCAATACGTAAGTTATCAGTTAATAATTCAATTCTCATATTGCTAAAAGTGCTTTTGCAGCTAAAATCGTTTAGGTGCAAACATTCCAGCTTTCCGAGTCCCATAGAGAATTTCAAGCGTCAATGCGAGCTTTTGCGAACCATAAAATCGCTCCAAGGGCCAGCGAAGTAGATGCGAAAGCTGAGTTTCCATGGGACAGTTTCCATGACTGCGTGGAAATGGAACTGCCGGCTCTTTGGGTACCCCAGGAGTACGGAGGGTCAGGAGCCGATCATGTCTTTCAGGCAATCATGACTGAAGAGCTCGCACGGGTTTGCGCTACGACAGCTCTCGTCATGTTGATTTCCAAGCTCGGGATGATCCCAATTTTGAACTGGGGTTCTGATGAACTTAAGCAGAAGTATCTGCCAAGAATTGCCGCAGGCGATGCACAGGCTAGCTACTGCCTTTCCGAGGCCGATGCCGGCTCCGATGTCGCATCAATGAATACGCGAGCCGTCCGCGACGGAGAAGATTACGTCATTTCCGGTACCAAGTACTGGATCACTAATGCCGGTATTTCAGACACTTATACCGTATTCGCAAAAACAGATCCGGACGCTGGCCATAAAGGGATCTCGGCATTTCTGGTCGAGGCGGATTGGGGCGTAAAGGTAGCGAAATTAGAGCAAAAGCTCGGTATCAAAGGCTCTCCCACCGGCGAGGTGATTTTCGATGAGATTCGCGTTCCCAAGGAGAACCTGATTGGTAAGGAAGGTCAGGGTTTCTACATTGCGATGGGCACATTAGACCGCTCCCGGCCCACGATAGGAGCTCAGGCTGTTGGTATTGCCCAAGGCGCCATTGATTATGCCAGCGAATATATGAAGAACAGGAAGCAGTTCGGGCACGCAATTGCCGAGTTTCAGGGATTGCAGTTCATGTTGGCCGATATGGCGACAAAGACAGAAGCCGCCAGAGCACTGGTTTATCAGGCGTGTTCACTGGTGGATTTCGATCCAACTGGAGACTTGGGCAAGATCGGGGCCATGGCCAAAATGTTCGCGTCGGATACGGCGATGAGCGTTACCACTGATGCGGTTCAACTTTTAGGCGGTTACGGATATACCAAAGACTTCCCGCTTGAGCGGTTCATGCGGGATGCCAAGATTACCCAAATATACGAGGGTACCAATCAAATTCAGCGCGTAGTCGTGGCAAAGAGGCTTCTCGCTTAGCCATAATGAGCTTCAGGTATGAATTTTCCGGAGTTTCTTAGCACCTTCAATAATCCTGTGACCTATCAGCATGACAGCGGACATTATTTGCGATGCGAACTTATTTATAACTCATCCAGAAAAAGCTTTGAGGTGCAGTCAAGAGTTTGATGTGAGGGTGAATTGCTTTTGAATTGACGGCACCACGTATTTGTTGTTCGTTATTGCGGCTAGTTTTGAAGTGTGAAAAGCACTCTGAGAGTTCGATTCGCTCCATCTCCCACCGGTTATTTCCATGTAGGCGGAGCGCGCACGGCACTATACAACTGGCTGATAGCACGTAAAGCTGGCGGCAGCTTTATTTTGCGTATTGAAGATACGGATGACTCAAGAAATGCCGAAGAGTGGGTAGAGGGAATAGTTTCCGCCCTGACCTGGCTCGGTATTAACTGGGATGAAGGCCCTTACCGGCAGTCCGAGAGGTCTGAACTTTACTCTAAGGCAGTCGAGCGCCTTATAGTTGAAGGAAAAGCTTATTGGTGTGATTGTACCAGGGAAGAGGTCGATCAGAGGGCAAAGGAGCGGGGAGGAGCACCGGGGTACGACGGTTTTTGTAGAGATGCCAGCAAACAGAATTCTCCGGGTTCGGCACTTAGATTTAAGATTCCACGCCCTGGACAAACTGTCGTGCACGACAAGGTTCGTGGCGATGTGGTATTTGACCACGGGAATTTGGATGACTTCATTATTGTAAAATCAAATGGCTCACCGCTTTTCGTATTGGCAAATGTGGTCGATGATATCGACATGGGGATCTCATTCATACTTAGAGCGGAAGAGCACTTACCGACCACTCCCAAAGCGATTCTTCTTTTTCAGGCGCTTGGTGCAGAAGAACTTCCTATATTTGCCCATGTACCGGTACTTGTCAATGCTAAGCGTCAAAAACTCTCTAAGAGACGGGACAGAGTGGCAGTGGAGGACTACCGCGAAATGGGTTACCTTGCTCCTGCCGTAGTCAATTATCTGGCGCTTCTTGGTTGGAGTCCTGGCGACGACCGTGAGTTTTTGGATATTGATGAGATGATCGAGCTGTTCGATATAGACCAGGTGAATCATTCGCCGGCGTACTTTGATGAGCAGAAGATGCAACACTTCAATGGTGTTTACATCCGGGAGCTTTTAGCTGATGAGTTTGTGAATTATTGCCTGCCGTTTCTTGAAAAAAATGATTGGTGGGTGGGCAACGTGAAACAGCTTGAGACTTTCTCCAGGGTGGCTCCGCTGGTTCAGGAAAGGGTCTCGCTTCTTGGCGAAGCTGCTGAAATGATTGGATTTCTCTTTCGTGCTGAAGTTGAGATTCCCTTGGAATTGGTTGACTCAGTGTTGCGAAAGGACATCAAGGCTGCCCAGATCATAAAGGACGTGGGCGAAATTTACCGGGGCTTACAGAGGTTCACTGCCGAAGAACTTCATGACGTAACACGAGCGTACTGCGAGTCCATTGAAACCCCTCTGAGAAAGTTGCAGGCTCCGCTTCGAGTCGCTCTTACTGGCTCGAAAGTAGGCCCTCCGTTGTTTGAATCCATTGAATTATTGGGTAAGGAGACGACATTGAAAAGACTGTCGTTGGCAAGTGAGTTGATTGGGACGCCTAGCCAGTAATGTGTCTTCCTTTCCTGATATTCAAGATAATTCGGCATCTGGCGATGTTGATTGTGGCAGTTATTGTTATTTATCTGGGATTTACCTTTGTACAGGTGTACAAGGAATCTATTACAGCCAAGCCGATTCGTTCGCAGGCGATTGTAGTAATGGGTGCCGCTGAGTACAACGGAGTTCCTTCAGGTGATTTTGCTGCAAGGCTAAATGAAGCACGCCTGTTGTTTCAAGAGAAATACGCGCCGTTGATATTCCTTACAGGTGGTTCCGCTCCGGGTGACAAATACAGCGAGGCTGGGGCGGGATCTACATACCTGGAGAAAATGGGCGTGCCTTCCTCCGCTATAGTCGCCAATCCGGTTGGTAGGGATACCTGGGAGTCAATTGTCTCGGTATCGGCGCTGTTGTCGACACGCGGAATACACAGGGTAATCGTGGTTTCTGATGGGTTTCACCTACTGCGGTCAACACAAATGATCGATTCTTTAGGATTTGCGAGCAGTGCCGCTGAATCGGTTAATTCCCCAGTGCATGGGCTGCAACTGCTCCTCGATTATGGGAGGGAGAGCGTAGCCGTCGCCTCGTCAAGGATTGTCGGTTACAAATTCCTGTCAGTACTTCGGCATGGTAGTTGATTGCTCATGGCTAAATTTAACTAGTCATTCATTGACCTTCGGGGGTGGTGTAATTGGCAACACAGCAGGTTCTGGTCCTGTCATTGAGGGTTCGAGTCCTTCCCCCCGAGCTTATTTACTGGAATTCGCCAAGCAGATGGGCCACGGAAGGGCAATCTTGACACATTGACCGGCCTCCAGTCACTGTTAGGCACTGAATATTGTTTAGAATCATGGCGTCAAATTGTAGACAAATGACAGGCGAATGCAAGTGACGGCTATGATTGATTTTCTATTTACCGCGTCAGTGGCCCCATCGTCTAGTGGCCTAGGACACTACCCTCTCAAGGTAGAGGCACGGGTTCGAATCCCGTTGGGGCTGCGCCACTTTTTATCGTCGGGGGTATAAGCCAGGTGTTTGAAGCATCTGGGATTTTCTGATTTAATCTCTGACGTCTCGTCCATTTAACTTATATCCGGTGGTGTTGTCAGTTTTGAGTAGTTGACGTTCGGGTCAGGTAAGATCTGGATATTCAATCATTTTGGTATACGTCATAGAACTCAATAAGATTCCCAGTTCGAGCTGTTGTCAACTCACGAGAAAATCTTTTCGTCCGCAATGAGCCATAACCTGAGACGATTGTTGAAGTGATCAGCAGCACCATTGTGATGACCATCTGTGGATCGAATGGGAATACTTGAGTACCTGGTGTCCTGGCTTGAAAAAACCACCGAGCAGTTGTCCCTATGCTTACCCACCATGTTGCTATTGCAACCGTTGTGGCGGCAATGAGAGCCGTCACCGATTGCGCAAGAAATCCTTTCTGCCAGTGCAATGGTGGGCCGGAACTTCGCTGTTGGCTGCTTGCCTTGAAGCGTATCCTCCAATAACATTTTGAACTCGACTCCATACCTTTCCTGCCATTGGCGGGGATACCATCTCAGCAGATTCGACCGGTGTGTTTTATGGTTTTTCATGTCGAAGGTTCCAACACGAATCCGAGACGAGATGCGCCGATCTCCGCTAGTTGGTGCATCTCAGTAACAGCGGAAGCTAACGCCTGGATGCCGGCTTTTGTAATCCGATATGGTCTGCGTCTGTTCTGAGCCTCTAGTGGTTCGATAAGCCCGCGTTCCTCAAGCCGGGTTATGGCACCATACAGTGTTCCGGGGCCGAGTTTTACTCCAGCAAAGTACTCTATATCCTTGGCGAGCCCATGGCCATGTTTTGGTCCAGCTGCAAGACTGGTAAGTATGAGAAGTGGCGGGTCGTTTGTCCGCCTAATCCCATCCATAATTCTCTGGGTTCCACTAATCATACTATTAATCTACTACGTATTATGTAGCTACGCAAGACGTAGTAGATTATGCGGTTACTCCAACTAGAGAGGTCTTTCGCCCACACATGATATGTTTGGATGTTCGAGAGTGCGACGCAAACCAGCATCCATGTCCACTTTTTGTGCTCCGCCCTGGTCCCTAAGCCTCAGGACTCCTTGCCGATCTTTTTGAGTTCCTCCAAGAATGTGCCCGGACGGAAGTCATGGTTGAAGGTTGGTTCGTCGCCTTTGTAAATGATGTTCATCTCACCCAGGTACTCCTGTATGGGCAGAGGTTTGATGGCGATGACCATGGCCGGCTCCTCGGAAAGGACATGATGCTGGTGCCATGAACCGGCGGGAATA
>JABEUP010000220.1 GCA_013044365.1 Acidimicrobiaceae bacterium | reverse complement strand
TTCCATCTCCTCGGTCGCCAAGGAGCCGCACGCATTCTCTCATAGCTCCGCGACTGGCTGGCATTTGGACTGGTTCACTTCTGCCTAGCCACTGTCGGAATCGCTAGTACGGCAATGATGAGTCACTTGCGAATGACGGCTAACAATATAATTGGCATTCTATTGTTACCGTCCATCAAAATGATGGACGTTGATAGTCGCTAAAGGCAGACTACCTGCTGACATAGAACATTTCTACGCTGTTGCAGCCCGGGTAAACCCTAGCGATTTAACTTGCGTGCTCTTGTGGCTGCCGGTCGACCTGGTCTATTTCGCCTGACGCATCCTCGAGCGTTTTGCCCATTGGTTCAGGTAGCGACCATAGCGTCAATAAAACTCCCGCAAGGGATACGACAGCCAGTATTCCCATGGCATCGGGAAGACCGAAATCCTTTACAATTGTCGGCATCAATAGCGCGGCAACGAATGCTCCGATCTTGCCTCCGGCTGCCGAAAGCCCATCAGCAGTTCCACGAATTGAGGTTGGAAAGATTTCGGAGGGATAGACGAAGGTAGTCTCGTTGGGACCGAATTCGATGAAAAAATACGTTATTCCGTATATAACCAAGAAAAGAACTGGGATTTTGACAATTCCAGGGACCAACATGATCAGACCATAGCCAAGGGCCATGACCAGAAATCCCTGCCATTGGATCCGCTTCCGTCCAATCTTATCCATCAGATATACAGCCAACCAGTATCCAGGCACTGCAAACACAAGGAATATCAGTGCCGCTACCACAGTGTTGTGCAACAGGCTTGCCTTTGCACCAAAAAGTGCTTTCAGAATGACCTGGGAGGAAACACCGTTCCCATAGAAAGCAATATCCATCAGAAGCCAAGTCCCGGCAGTACCCAAGAGTCTCTTACGATACAACGGATCAGAAAGGCGGGGACCTTTACCATGCCGGGAAGCCGTTGCAGGACCGGTTGGAAGTTGAACAGTTTGACCGGTGGTCCAACGAATTGCCTCAACGGTGGACGCAACATCACCCTTTACATTCATGGTGAATCGTGGAGTTTCCTTGATCTTACGCCTTAGGTAGATCACTGATGCCGCAGGTACTGCGCCAAAGCCCAGCATCACGCGCCAGGCAATGTCGTGGGATACACCGGTTGCCAAAAGTATGGAAGCGAACAGCGGACCCGCTAATAGACCAAACCCTTGCATAGCAAAGACGGTTCCAATCAAACGACCCCGGTCACGCTTATTGGCATATTCCGAAGTGATTACTGCAGACGTGGCATAATCGCCGCCAACACCTATCCCGACTACAACCCTAAAAATGAGAAGCTCCGTGAACGTCTGGGAGAATGCCGAGGCGATAGCACCCAGAACCAACAGAATTACCTCGATGCCGTACATGGCCTTTCGGCCCAGACGGTCCATCAACTTCCCAAAAATAATTGCCCCAAAAACAGACGAAAGAAGTGAAATTGAATTCAACAGTGAAAGTTGGCCAGTGGAAAGATGCCATAGCGGGGTCAAAATCGCAGTCACCGTACCAATTATGAACAGGTCGTAAGCGTCGGTGAAAAAACCCATACCCGCAGTGATCACCGTAGTCCAGTGCTTGCGGTTCAGGGAGGCATCGTCCAACGTCTTGTATATAGATGACACGTTCCCAGTATTCCTATTCTCTGTCAACACCAGCGTTCCTATCCGGAGAGCACACCAGCTCGCCACGCCCCAACTCTTCATTAATCTCGCAAATTATAAGTTAGGATTTCAAGGTAAACAGCAAGTAAACAACAGGTGAACCTAAGATAAGTACTTGATGAATTCATATACCAATATTGTTAACCAATTGGTTCAGTGGCCGGAAACTACAAATAACTGCAGTGTCAAGGGCCCAATATTACCAAGTGATTGCAGTTTTAAGTGCTCTCGCCATGAAACCGCCTAGCGTCAATAGCTGCATATTTAGCAACGTTTCCGTCAATTTCAGCGGCCCTTTCAATCCCGGCTACAACCGCTCCAAGTTTCCCGCCGGGTATAGCGCAGGTCATCTCGTAAGGATGCATTCCAGTCCTTGCCCTTGAGAGCGCACATCCCACACTGGCGGCAACCCGCCCTTCTTCTTTAGCTATTGCAACGATGTGACACTGCGGTTTTCCCTCTATCGGCATTCCCGTAGCATCTGAAACGACCATCATCTGCCTACCGTTTAGCCTGACGAGAACTACGTCTGGCATGAACGTTCCCTGGGACAATGGTTCATAATTTACGAACTTATACCTCCGCCGAATAAATGGGATATGAGCCACCGCCTCAGAATCCACCCAGCCGGATCCCAAAAGCTCAGCTACGTCCGAGTTGGAAGCGACCGAATCAAATGAAACAAATCCATGGGTAAAACTACCTACACTGCAGTTGCCATGATCAGGCGCTAGCGTGCTGAAGCTCTTATGGGTTGCCTTCATCCAAAATACACAGCCAGCTGACACCCGGCCGGTACGCCCATCAGTCTCAGAGGCCGCGAGCGGATCGCTGAAGAGTTCGATGCCTTCGGGTTGTGAATCCGAAAACGAAATACCGATTGCCGGTGCTACCAAGTGCAGCGCCGCTTCAAGCCTTGCCGATAATTTCTGCAACTCAGATTGGCTATACAGCTGATCGTTAGAAATATTCACACTTCCTCTCGCTTATTAACGACCTGAAACTGGAGTTATCGTAATATTCAGATTTTAAATATTGCTTGCCTGTTGTTAGTCCACTGTTGAGTCTTAACTAACAGAAATTTGATTATAGAATTCGTTCTACTCATTTAATATCTCCAAATCCCGGGACAGATGCCAGCTGAAAGGCGAAATTAGACGCTCTGCCTCGGATGGACCCCAGGAACCTTTGGGATAGTTAATTGGCAATGGTGGAGCATTAAGTAAGGGCTCAGAAATTTCCCAAAGTCTCTCAATTGCATCAGCCCGGTTGAACAAAAGATGCTCATCCAGCATGACATCATGGAACAGCCGCTCATACGCCTCAAGTTCCATGGCGACCAAAGTCGATTCGTCATATTGGAATGAAAGTGAGGCAACCTCTAGATTGCTTACCGGCCCTGGCTTTTTAACCAGTAAATGAACAGTAACTGATCCCGGATCCGTTAGCTCAAAGGTAAGTTCGTTGGGACGTATCCTTGGCT
Source organism: Acidimicrobiaceae bacterium (assembly GCA_013044365.1). Taxonomy (GTDB): domain Bacteria; phylum Actinomycetota; class Acidimicrobiia; order Acidimicrobiales; family Acidimicrobiaceae; genus SCQM01. Next base: position 1,230 of record JABEUP010000220.1, on the reverse strand, counting down.
GGAAACTCGTATCGGTCTGAAACATATGCAGAGGACTCTCTTTGAACCCGATCGTCACCGAAGTCCTGGTATTGGCCATCGACTTGCCGGTACGCAAATACCACCGCACCCCGGACCATCTCTCATTTTCTATCGCGACCTCAAGAGCTACAAAAGTTTCCACGTTTGAGTCGGGCGCAACCCCGGATTCTTGCTTATAACCCAGATATTGGCCATAGATGACCTTCGCAACTTCAATCGGCCTTACGGCTCGGTAAACCTCAATCTTCCTACCGTGAAGCTCGTGTGCGCTGAGTCGCGACGGAGGCTCCATCGCCAGAAAACCAAGTATTTGGAACAGGTGGGTTACCACCATATCCCGAAATGCGCCTGTGGCCTCATAAAATGCAGCTCTGCTCCCAATGGTCAATGTCTCTGGAACATCGATTTGAACATAGTCAATATAGGTATTATTCCAAGCAGCCTCGAAAAGCCCGTTGGCAAATCTGAATGCCAGAATGTTCTGGACCGACTCCTTACCCAAAAAGTGGTCAATCCTGTAAATTTGAGACTCTTTGAACACCCTGTGAAGCTCCGCGTTGAGTTTACGTGCGCTACGCAGGTCTGATCCGAAGGGCTTTTCGATAACTAACCGCGTGGCATCATTAACCAACCCGCCGGATGCGAGAAGCTGAATGGTCTCGGTAAAAGCTGCCGGAGGAACTGCCAGATAGATAATTCTGGTCGGCTCATTCATTTCCGCCTCGATCCTGGTAACTTCTTTGGCCAAGTTATCCAAAATTCCACGCGTCGTAGGAACAAACGAAAGGCGGTTTGCAAATGGAATCCAAGACTCTTCCGTCACCTCCTTACGTGCAAAATTGGCAAGGATATCGCGAACATAGTCTCCAAAACCAGCCTGGTCGGTACCAGTTCCTTCGGGAGCGCAACCAATGATGTGATAGTTATCAGGCATCAGAGAAGCTTCGGAAAGATGGAACAACCCCGGCAAAAGCTTTCTCTTGGCAAGATCACCCGTAGCACCGAAAAGTATTACTATGCAGTCCTTTGGGTGGACAACATTCCGTCTGGCACCGTTCGATAACGACTTATCTCCGCTCACCGCTTCCCACTTTCTTTAAGTCCTCCTAGCCGCGCGAAAGTTCCATACAAAGCTGTATGAGAATTCCCCGCGTTGACAGCGGAGAACAAGAATCCTCTCCTAGCCGCCGACATCTATATAGGTAACCC
>JABEUP010000030.1 GCA_013044365.1 Acidimicrobiaceae bacterium | reverse complement strand
GCAACGTGCTCGAAGAACTTCGGGAACTGCCTTGCAAAATAATCCAGTCCGGTGATCGGGATCAGAGCGTATGCGAAGGCGACGAACCAGCCAGTCTTCTGGCCCACGATTTTTCTAAGGCCTCCCAACTTCTGAACTCCCAAAACCCCAAGCCAGATGATTCCAACCGCTAGTGCAATTCCTCCGAGGTAAGCAATCGGGTTTGGGTAGTGGGGGAAATTGATGTTGGAGTTAAGCCAGTCGTCAATACCTCCATACCAGCTGAGCGCGTTGTACTGCTGGTAAAGCACCAGGCCAAAGAGAATCGCAACCGAGATTCCGACATCGAAGCGCCTGCGCGTGGGTGCGATAATCGAAGTCAACGGCTTCTGCACGAAGAGCCCGATGTTGTCGGAAGGGCATGCCTTGTAGCACTCGGAGCACAGACCACAGAAGGCGTTTGAGTCCGCACTACCCGGCCAGGTATACCATGGGCACCCAAATCCGTCCTCGCCGCCTCGCATACAGTCCTTGGTCTTGCAGGTAAGACAGACGTCGCGGTCTTTAGTTCTGAATCCAGCCACGCTTCCCATCGCTCCTGCAGTTGCAATCACTGAAGAAAGTGGGCACAGGTACCGGCAAAAAGTGCGCCTCTCGAACAGGAGAAAACTCAGGGTCGCAAACGCCACGATTGACAAAACCATGATTGACGTAGCAATCGGTGCTCCCGGACCCGCGATGTTGAAAAACTCCTCAAAGAAGGTCAGGATCACAAAGACTATGGAAGAGATCAGCAGACCGTGCCCTGCCCAGGACTCCGGCATTTTCTTGCCCAATCCCAATGACTTCTGAGTCCTCTGGAAAAAGGTCCTCCTCTGAATCCATTCCCCGAAACCACCGAAAGGACACATTGCACACCATGCGCGTCCAATCACGGCCATTAGAACGAAAACCAAGGCGAACCATAGGTACCAGGTAATTGCTGGACCGAAGTTTCTGCCGGGATTGGTGACGCCGAATATACCGGTGGCTATAACAATCCAAAATATGATCTGATTCGGAAGAATCAAAAAGAATTGAAATTTCCTGTTTCGGAGCGATTTTTTTAGAAATCGACCAAATAGCGGATTCTCAGTTAAGTCCACCCCAGGGTCAGTCTTTTTGAAGTGTTCCTTCAGACCCGATTTTTGGGGTTCCCGAAGTCTGATCGACGACGAGATCGGATTATTGAGCTCCGACTTTTTATCTGACCGTGTTTGAGTATCGATACTCTTTTGGGCCATTTTCAGCCTCCTAGCGCCTCTAGTTAATGGTTAGTGTAGCGGTTAACGTAAAGTAAATCAAAATGAGTTGAAACAAAGTTTTCAATTAATAGAACATATTTATATAAGTGCAGGTAGCGATTGCTATTTACTTCAAGTCGCCAGCCGGACGTGATTGCAGTTGAATTTAGCTGTTGTTTTTCGGATGTTAATATTGGCACTTAGCCGTAAGAAGTGCCCGCAGATGTTCGGTAAATAGCCCGTTCCGGAAGTGCGGCAGATTTTGCGGAACTTTGGGACAAAATATGCGGAACTTAGCGGACCGGCCGTCTGGAGGCTCGTTCAGCCGGTTATGTTTGATCGGAAATGCAGGCTGGCTGAATGATGCAAGTGTTCAACCGCCGATCTCAGATGATCTCAAATTGCCACCGGGGTTCATCCGCAGTGGATAAAGACACCCAATTTGAAATGGATGGGGGCCGTTATTAATCGGCTGTGGATCTGTTTCATTTACATTAAAGGGCGAGTGGTGATCAGTTCATGAGTGAACTATTTATCGTTAAGTCATTACTATCCGATCTATAATAGAGGAATCTATAAAGTTGAGATCGAGAGGCAGAATCCAGTCGCGACAGCGTCAAGATGTGGAGGTCGGCAGTTGAGGTCTCTGATGTGAGACATCCGAGATGATTTAAACATGTCAGTCGTCTAGTTCTGGGCTGTGGTCCATCCGAACTGGGCACCAGTTCGGATGGGGCAGAAGATGGCGATAATATCGGGAATTATTGGTAGAAGATGGGTTTTCAAATATGAACCTTTCAATTAGTAAGAAAGCTGACTACGTAATCAAGGCCGGAATTGCATTGGCTCGCTCGTATGACGGGGATAGTTATCTGAAAGTTCGGCAAATAGCCGCCGAAATGGCAATTCCAAGAAGTTACACTCCGCAAATTCTTGATGCTCTAATTCAAGACGGGTTGGTTGAATCTCGGGCTGGAAAGACTGGTGGCTATCGTCTAACCAGAGAACCTGAGAGCATCACGGTGCTGGAATTATTAGAGGCCGGTGAAGGGCCGCTTATTTCCGACAAATGCGCATTGTCAGACGGTCCCTGTAGATGGGACATGGTGTGTCCAATGCATGGGATAATGTCAACTGCGGTTGAGCGGTTTCGTGAGACTGTGGGCGGTGAGTCACTCAATGACTTGGCAAGCCGGGATCTTCTGTTGGAGCGCGGTGAACTTGAACCTCCGCAGAATCCGCATGATCGAATCGATCGGTTGAGAGAATTCTCAGTAAGGAGCTCGGCATTAATAGAAACGCCACGTCTTAACGTATTGGCCAGGCTGCAAGCAGGTGACGGGGAGTGGCTTGCGGCTCTAATGTTAACTGCCTCCAAAGAAGCTATTGAACGTGAAGGTCTGGGCGATCTTTTTTCAGCCACAGCCCTTGACAATGCTGCAATGGTAGTGAATCTGGGATATGTACACGAACAGGGACTCTATATAAATATCCCGATTACGGTGGAGGGCGCGAAGGCGAGACTTGAGATCCCCCGATTTGTCGGGAACCTTTCCCTCTCATCTGCTGACGAAAACAAAACTCTTTCAGAAATCAGCGGGAGGCTAGAATTCAACCTGGCAAGTGCTGCAGGTCCTGACGCTGCAGATGCCGGCAGCCTGAGTTCATTGCAAATTCAGCTGGGTCTACTGGCAGCCAGAATTAGCGATGACTTTCTTTCGGAAATGTGCAACCGTATCGAATCGAGGACTTGAGCGGGGTAAAAACGTTTGTACTATATCGGTAGCTTCTTGGGAGATCTGAGATGATCCGGTTCCGAATGCATTTTCTAAACCTATATTAAACAAATAACAGCCAGGCCGGATTATTCGCCTGGCTGTTATTTCTACTGTCAGTTTGTTTCCTCCGTGGCTAACAAGTCCCTCTTGATGATCTCTAAATTAATTACCGGAAGGTGTTAGCTTTATCTTTTCGTTGGCGAAGATTCCGATTATCAGTCCTGCAACGATGAACGAACCCGCCATCGTGATAAAGGCAGCCTTGAAACTTATTGACGTTATAACGAATCCCAGCGCGGTGATCCAAAGAGAGCCAACAGACTGGGAGATCGCGAAATAGGCACCGAAGGCTTTCCTGGCGTCCACACCCTGCATCACGTCTGAGAACAATGCCTGACGAATTGGCTGTTCGGAGTAGCTGAAAACCCCAACCATGAATCCCATTATTCCAATAATTACCGGGTTGGAACCAACTGTGACAAATCCCACTAATGCTGCCGCTCCGAGAACGTAAAGCGATAAAAGAACTGGTCTGCGCCCGAATCTGTCGGAAAGGTGACCGCCGACTCCCGGTCCACCAAGAGCTCCTATTGAAACCATGGTAACTAGAACACCAATAGTCAAAGGTGACATTTGAAGGCCACTGCGAAGGTACGCCGGAATATAAACAGCGAGCACGCCAAGTCCGCGGCCTGCACCTGAGACCATTCCAGCTCCTAAGACCGCTTTTGCCTCCCTGCGCTTCAATGCCTCAAGCAGAGATCCGTCGGCCTTTGGAGCGTGCAGCTCTGACTTTTTCTTGGTCTCGGATTTCTCTGGGCTATTCTTACGCTTAGAAACATAGTCCGGACTGTGTACCGATGTCCAGGTTAGAATCGACGCCAAGACGGTGAGGGCAGCCATCGTCATTAGCGCGGGTCTCCACCCGTAATAGGCGATGATAATCGAAGTGATCAGAGGAGCTAATAAAGTTCCCAAGTTGCCACCAGTTGTGTGCATGGCCAGTACAAATCCTCGGCGGTGGGGAACCCTCTCTGTCAGGTGGGCACTTCCGACCGGGTGTTGTGGCCAGCTGACTAATGTACCAAAAATACGCGCTGCTCCAAATAGTACAATTCCCGGTGAAATCGCAGCGATGGCCAGGGATATCGCCATCCCAATATTTTGGCTCCCAAGCAAAAATTTAGTTGAGTACTTTCGTACGTATCCTGCAAGTCCTTGCAGCAGGGCTCCAACGATACCCGCTCCACCCAGTATGATCCCGAGCACAGCGTAAGATATGTGAAAATCGGCCAAGACGAAAGGGTACGCAACTCCTAAGGCTGCTACATAGCCGTGCTGAATGGTATGGGAGAACGAAACAACGGCAACCTGAAGACGATCTCCAGGGTTCCAGCCCTTTCCCTGGACCAATGCGTTTTTGTTATCTCCGTCTGTGGCTGAAGAGATTTCCTGGTTGGAATTGCCTAAAGCTGCTGCTTTTTCTGTCTCAGAACTCACCTGATCTACCCGTTTCTTTGTCATGCCAAAGCGAAGTTAGGCCTCCGGTATCTTTGGCTACCCCCAAAAGTTCGTAAACCGAACCCGGCAACATGATTCGTACATCTTGCCTTTTGAAATTCACGACCAAGCGCCGTGCATCAATAAGTATCAACGGCGCCGGGTAACTTTAGCTTACTAAGTTTGTTTCCCGGGTGTTAAGAAATAAAACAGTTTGGTAGAACTGTTTTCGAATCTTCCGGAATAAATACGGGAGGATTATCAATGCGCGTCCCATTTTGTTGGTCCAATTGGTTTTGAACTGTTTTATTGCACTCCCGGTGGGGTCGGCAGCCAATGCTCAATGCGTTAACCGGCTTATTGGTAATAGTTAACTGAGGGCTGCTCCGCTAACCTGTCAATCAAGGTGACAGTCGATCGTTTTCAAAGAGTAATCAATCTATCCAGGCCACTTGCTGAACTTTTTTTAGCAAGTAATAAGAAGCTCTATCTGGTAGGTGGAGTTGTAAGGGATCTTTTTCTTGAAAACAGGTCTGTCGGGGAATCCACGCCGGATGCGATTGACTTAGATGATCCCAAATACGACGTGGATTTCACCACTGATGCTCTGCCAGCAGAAATCGAGGCAATCGTAGCTGGGCGGGTGGAGGCGATGTGGTTGCAGGGCAAGCGGTTTGGGACCATTGGAGTGGCAATGGGTGGCTATAAATTTGAGATTACGACCCACCGCGCCGAGGTTTATCATTCAGACTCGCGTAAACCTAAAGTAACCTACAGTACTGACATTCATGAGGATCTGTCTCGAAGAGACTTCACGATCAATGCAATGGCGCTATTGTTGAACGGCGAACATCCAGAGATAGTGGATCCGTTCGGCGGCCTTGAGGATTTGGCAAATCGTCGGCTCATTACTCCGCTTTCACCCGAAGTTTCGTTCTCGGAAGATCCGTTGAGAATGCTTCGCGCGGCAAGATTTATAGCCAAGTTATCCATGGAACCGTCTCAGGAGATTGTCGACGCTATCAAATCCATGCATGACCGTCTTTCGATCGTCTCAGCTGAGAGAATCCGGGATGAATTCGACAAGCTGTTGATAACTTCGACACCAAGTCCGGGCCTGGAATTTCTCGTGGACACCGGACTGGCTCACGAGTTCATTCCCGAGTTGCCTGCCCTGGCGCTTGAACAGGATCCAATCCACCGGCACAAGGACGTCTTAGCGCATACCATTGCGGTGGTTGACAAGACCTCTCCGGATCGAATACTTAGGCTTGCGGCGCTGTTTCATGATGTCGGCAAGCCTAAGACCAAGCAAATCACGCCGCAGGGTGTAACTTTTTACCACCACGACGTGGTGGGAGCCAGAATTGCACGCGAGAGAATGCGCGTTTTGAAATACTCCGCCCAGGACATCGCCGATGTCTCCGAGCTGGTGTTCCTTCATCTGAGATTTCATACCTATCAGGCTGGATGGACTGACAGTGCGGTCCGCCGGTATGTTCGTGATGCCGGAGTATTGCTGGACCGCCTTAATGAACTGACGCTTTGTGACAGTACCACCCGAAACCAAAGCAAAGTGTTAGCTCTACAGGAACGCATGGTTGAACTCACGGCAAGAATTGAACAACTTCGGGAGAAAGAAGAGCTGAACTCCATACGTCCGGAAATAAACGGTGACGAGGCGATGAAAATATTGGGGATTCCGCCATCTCCACTGGTCGGTGAAGCCCTCGATTTTCTTCTTGAAATCAGGCTGGAGGAAGGACTGATTGGAAAGGATAAAGCGAAAGAGCGTCTTCTGGCCTGGTGGCAGGAAAACAGTAACTGATTATTTACGAGCTTTGATTAGCAGTGCGCTGGGATCGCCAGAGTCCGCGGCTGAGTCTTCTTCAGGAATTTCCAGGAGCTGATCCACCGCCAACCCAGCACGTTTCAGGAGCGAGAAGGTTTCTCCGAATGAAATTTGCCGGAATTTTTCCGGGAGAGGAACCGGGAAGTCCCATTTCAGATCTTCTGCAACGAGCGTGGCTTTTGATCGGTAGCGTAAGGGCGATTCAGAATTTGGCATCGCTAAATTCATAAAGGCCAGGGGATGGATGAGGCCGAATATCAAAGTGCCCTGATCTTTCAAGACTCTCTGAAGCTGACGAAAAACTCTTGCAATGTCGCTTGTGCCTGCCAGGGCAATAATACTGAACGCAATATCGATTGATTCAGCCGGACAGAAGGCAAGATCCGCGAGCTTGGTCTGGCGGATCTCGAACTTGAATTCGTTAAATTCCTCGGTATTCCTCAGCTTGGAAAGTTTATCTGATGACTCTTCTACCAAAATTGGTGAGGCACCCTGAGCGACAAACTTGGCCGACAGGCAATGACTTGCCAAGCCAAGCTCAAGCATTTTCTTTCCTTTTACCTCGCCTATTAGGCGGGTTACCTCTTGGGTTAGAAAATCGACAGGCTCCAACGGGCTCCCTTAGCCATTTGATGCAAAGGTGTTTACCATTTCTTGTGCAACTTGATCACGGTACTGAACTGGCGGAGACTTCATGAAATAGGCAGACGGGCCAAGCAGTGGTCCCCCAATCCCCCTGTCAAGTGCAATTTTCGCACACCTCAGTGCATCGATAATAACCCCTGCAGAGTTGGGAGAGTCCCAAACTTCGAGTTTTAACTCAATGTTCAAAGGAACGTCGCCGAAATTACGGCCTTCGAGACGGATATAGGCCCATTTGCGGTCTTCAAGCCAGGCGACATGGTCGGATGGTCCGATGTGCACATTGTTCGATTCGATGCCATTGTCGATTTGGGAAGTAACCGCCTGGGTCTTGGAGATTTTCTTTGACTCCAGCCTTTCCCGTTCCAGCATGTTCTTAAAGTCCATGTTTCCGCCGACGTTCAGTTGGTATGTTCGGTCAAGAACCAATCCGCGGTCTTCGAATAGCCTGGCCAGCACCCGGTGGACAATAGTGGCGCCAACCTGGCTCTTGATGTCATCCCCGATGATTGGCACCCCGGCATCGGTGAACTTCTTGGCCCATTCCGGGTCTGAGGCGATGAAGACCGGAATCGCATTCACGAATGCCACTTTGGCGTCAATAGCGGCTTGGGCGTAAAATTTCTGTGCCAGTTCCGAACCAACCGGCAGGTAACTGACAAGCACGTCGATGCGGGCCTCTTTTAGCGACTCGACGACGTCTACCGGGCTCTCGGGAGACTCTTCAATGGTTTCCCGGTAGTATTTGCCCAATCCGTCAAGGGTTGGGCCTCTCAGCACGGTAACCCCGGTGTGGTCAACATTAGCGAATTTTATAGTGTTGTTTTGACCAGAGAAAATCGCTTTGCTTAGATCGGTACCGACTTTGGTTGCATCTACGTCGAATGCTAAATCCACTTCGATGTCTCGAACGTGGTAATTACCCAAAACCACGTGCATCAGACCTGGTACGGATTCTTGCGGGTCGGCATTCTTGTAGTACTCGATTCCCTGTACCAGAGAACTGGCACAGTTGCCTACACCTGCGATTGCTACTCTTATCTTGCCCACTTATAATTCACCTTCCTTAGTGTTAGAGCGAGTCTTGGATTTCCTGAGAAACCAAGAAATCTGTTCCTGGGTTCTGCGTGGATGATTCCTCTTTTGCAATCAAGCCTTCGATCCATGCCAGATCGGATGAGTTGGTTGATCGAAAGTGTTCGAGAACGAGTTCCACGTATGGTTCGAAAGCGAAGCGCTTTTTCTCAAAACTTCTTCGGGAGGACTTGACCCGTTCCAAAATCAGGTCCCGTCGGTCCCTAAGCATCTTAAGCCGTTTTTCCGGATCCATATGGTTGGCAAAAGCCAGCCGGACAGCAAAACCTTTTTCATCTATTTCATTGTCATCGTTCAATATCCCTGAAAAAAGCGCAGAGCCTATGTCTGTGATGCCATAAACCTTTTTATTTCTGGACCCCCTAAGTCCTTCTGAAGTTGAGCGGAATGCAGCTTTTTCCCCGCCCAGGGAACCGGTCATAGGGATGTTGGGAATCGCCGGCCTTGCCTCCACGGCTTTTACCGCGCCTTTGGCCTCCAAGCGAGCCAAAGCTGGATAGAGCGAACCCCAGGACACGTGCATAATGGGTCCCAATGATTCGGTCATTCGTTTTTTCAACTCATAGCCGTGCATGTCCTGCTCCTTGAGCAAGCCAAGTACTACGAGTTCTAGTGAAGTAGGTCCAGCTGCCATCTGACGATTCTCTGAGTCGGTTTGCAAAGCGAATTAATCTGCGAATTCCCTTGGTGCTTAGATTATATATCAAAATCTGTTATATCGGGCTGATATATCGGTTTGAAATTAATAATTTCGAGATCGAATTGTTGCCGATAAATTTTCCTAGTGAGGCTATGTCAATCTCAGTAAATTCCTTGTACCGTGTACTTTGTGAGTGGAGAATTCTCAAGATCGGGCAAACCAGGCGAATTCGCTAGCATTGAATACCTGTTAGCCAAAAAAGTCCAGCTCCGCGAGTTTAAAGCAGGTCAAATCGCCAAACATGAACTTTGCGATGCTCACCCCGATCTAATACGAGCTGCCAAGTCCATCGGTACTCCATCGGGGGAATTGTGTGAAGTTTGCGGAACGGGGGATATCGTCCATGTCTCCTATGCCTTTGGGCCGAAGCTGCCGTCGCATGGACGGTGCATCGCCGGTTCCGATGAGCTAGCTAGACTCAGATCCACAGTTTCCGAGTTCACCTGTTATGTGGTGGAAGTGTGTCCGCAATGTCACTGGAATCATCTGGTTCGCCAATTCTAATCGAGGACGATTGTCGCCTCGTTTTGTAAATTGCCTTATTGGTAGTTAGACTTGATTTTGATGCCTGCAGCCACTGTGCGCGGGACGTCGAGGAGGCGTTAGATGAATACTAACAAGAAGTCTGTACCTCAGATACGTGCTCATAAGGCCAATGAGACGAACCCACCCATCGCTATGGTAACGGCCTATGATGCGCCCACTGCCCGCATCGCAGATGCGGCTGGAGTCGACATAATTCTGGTCGGCGATTCCCTGGGCATGGTTGTGCTGGGCTATGAGGACACTTTGTCCGTGACTGTCCGCGATATGGCCTATCACACCAAGGCGGTGTCGCGGACAGAGCCAGCGGCACTGATTGTTACGGATTTGCCGTGGTTGTCTTATCACACTGGAGTGAAGGATGCCATAAAAAATGCCGCAAAACTGATTCGGGCCGGTGCTGAAGCGGTCAAGCTGGAAGGCGGAGCAAACCGGATCGAGATCATCAGGGCTCTGATTGACGCTGAGATTCCAGTTATGGGTCACCTGGGCCTGACACCACAGTCAATTCATACATTTGGCGGGTTTTCAGTTCAGGCTAAAACCAGAGATGCTGCGAAGAAGTTGCTCGATGACGCGCTTGCCATTGAAGAGGCAGGAGTGTTTTCAGTTGTAATTGAGGCAGTACCTAATGTGGTTGCCGCCAAGGTAACCCAGCTTTTGCATATTCCCACTATTGGCATCGGTGCAGGACCAAATTGCGATGGACAAGTCCTTGTTTTCCATGATCTGCTGGGGCTGACGTTTGGCCATAGACCAAAATTCGTGAGGCAGTACGGATCCCTGGGCGAACTTGGGATCAAAGGTCTTGAGGGCTATGTGCACGATGTCAAGATGAAGGCCTTTCCTTCTGCGGATGAAGGCTATCACGTGGGTCACGGCGAATTCGACGACTGGAATTTTTAGTTCGTACGGTAGCTGCGGCAGTTCCTGCCTGATTATCGATCTGCAACTGTGGCGTTGGCAGCTCGATCAGTCCTAAATGTTTCCGACTTGTCGGCCGTTAGAGGTAGGTACATTGCATATTTGCCCGATGTTGGCAGGTCCGGCAACTCCAGGATCATCCTTTTGCAGAAGTCTAACTATGAAAGCGCAAGTCGCACCAGGAATCCTTGGTTATCAAAGCGCGGCGGACCTTGAGTATTTTTCAATGGTGAAGCCAAATTGCTCTACGAGCGACTAGCGTGTCATCGGATAAATATATGTGTTTTCATGGTGCATACTAAATATTAAAATCCAACCTGCTTTGGAAGTACCAGAGCCCCAAATTTGGGTCCATAGGGAGGAATAAGCCGTATGAAACGGCCGTATGAAGTCGTATTAATCGTTGACTCTGCACTCGATGAGGAGACCATCAAATCAACCTTGGACAAGACAATTGATCTTGTCAAAGCTCAGGGGGGGCTAGTAGGCAGAGTTGAAAAATGGGGGCGTAAGCGTTTCGCATATGAACTCAAGAATAAATGGGAAGGCTACTACGCAATTGTCGAGCTGGATGCTGAGCCCGAAGTAGTCGCTGAATTGGACCGGGTCCTGTCAATTACGGATGAGGTCCTTCGCCACAAGATCATTCGCACCCCCGAGCACTCGGCCAAGCAGAAAGCTGCTGTGAAGGCTGTCTCGGAGTCGGTCGCTTAACGGTCTGAAGCCGCGTTTCCAAGAACTCTAGAGGAGTTAGGAATGTCAAACGGAAATACCATCACAATTGTAGGGAACGTAACAAGAGATCCCGAGTTGCGCTTTACTTCGTCAGGGCAAGCTACTGCCACTTTCGGTATCGCAGTCAATAGGCGTTGGCAAAATCGACAGAGCCAGCAGTGGGAGGAAGCCACTTCTTTCTTCGATGTGGTTTGCTGGCGGGAGATGGCTGAAAATGCCAGCGAAAGTTTGTCCAAGGGCGCAAGGGTTATAGTAACTGGTCGTCTTGAGCAGCGTAACTGGGAAACTCAAGAGGGTGAAAAGCGATCCAAAATAGAGATAATTGCAGATGAAATCGGCCCATCGCTCAGATGGGCAACAGCTCAGATAGTCCGAAATGAGCGCAAGGGATTTGGGATGGATACCGGAGAGGTTCCAATAGCGGCACCAGTTGGTGTACCAGCTCCAAGCGCTTACTCATACGAAGAGGAACCTTTTTAAGCCATGGCAAGAAATAACGATAGAGATAGAGATCGTTCGGGAAGTAAAAAAATATCCAAAGAAGTTGTGCGCAAGGGCGGCAAGAAGAAAGTTTGCATATTCTGTGTCAAGCAAATCGAAACCATCGGTTACAAAGATGTTGACGTTTTGCGCAAATATATGTCTGACAGAGGAAAGATCCGCGCCCGTCGCGTATCAGGCAACTGCTCTCAGCACCAGCGTTCGGTTGCTGTGGCTATCAAGACTGCCAGGGAACTGGCACTTTTGCCATACACTCAGCGCACAGTTGCGGAGCGCTCGACCAGCGGACGAGGTGCGCCGCGGAGCGTTGTTCCAACTGCAATCGAAAACGACTTCGTAGCTTCAATCGAGAGCGTCGAAGAACTTGACTTGTCAACTGAGTTCGAACTCAACGACGAGGTAGAAGAGGAAGAGTTGGAGGAGTCCGAATAATGAGAGTAGTTCTTCGTTCTGATCGGGCAGGCCTGGGCAAGCGCGGCGACATTGTTGAAGTTGCTGATGGTTTCGCACGTAACTTTCTGCTTCCAAAAGGTCAGGCTATCGTTGCCTCGGACGGGATCGTCAATCAAGCTCAGGCTATGCGCAATTCACGCGATGCCCGTGAGACACGGCTGCGCGGATCTGCTTCTGAATTGGCCGTTGTGCTCGAAGCCCTTGCAATCAGGATCGAGGCGCGCGCACAAGAGGGCAGGTTGTTTGGTTCCGTAGCCCAGCATGACATTGTCGAGGCAATCAGTGCGGCTGGTGGCCCAACTATCGAACGTCGCAGGGTTGAGATGGAAGAACATATCAAAACCACTGGATCCCATGACGTCAAAGTGCGACTTCACTCGGAAGTGATGGCCACTGTCCATGTAGAGGTTGTCGGAGTCGAATAGAAAATTTAATTGAGCGGGTAAACGGGTGTACTCGCTCAATTCAGTTTCTTTAGGGCCGCCTATCGCATATGATAGGTCGGCCCCTTTCTATTTGGATAGGTAGATGACGCAGGTTCCAGG
>JABEUP010000219.1 GCA_013044365.1 Acidimicrobiaceae bacterium | reverse complement strand
CGCGCACTTGCGGCAGGAATTGGTCGGGAGAGTATTTTGGTCGATGCCGGATTCGACCTGGGCAAGACCACCGCTCAGTCCCTGGAGCTTTTGTTGTCCACGCAGGAGTTGGGTCAACTTGGATACCCTGTGTTCATTTCGGCTTCTAACAAAGGGTTCGTGGGAGAGGTGCTCGGCAAGGCAGTTTCAGAGCGGCGGATGGGGTCTCTTTCTGCTGCCGCAATTGGCGCAGTAAAAGGCGCAAAGGTCTTCAGAGTGCATGACGTGGCTGGTACGCGTCAGGTTGTGGATGTGATCAGCGCAATAATTGCCGGGTATCCGCCACGTTGGGTCCTGGAGAACTGAGATGGCAGTTGCGGCTGGCGTAATTCCTATTGCGACCATGATCGTCGGAGATGATCCGGCCCTGGTTTATAACTCGCTGGATAATTTCAGCCAAAAGGTAGAGGCCAAGGTCGGGTCGGATTTGGAAAGGATAACTCTTCAAGGGGGGGACTGCTCAATTTCCGAGCTGGTTGGCGCTATGTCGCAGACCTTCATGTTTTCCCCCTGTGCGCTGATAGTGCTTCGGGATCCCTCTCAACTCAAAGCAGAGGAAGTTGAGCTGCTGCTGCAGGCCATTGAGTCATATTCAGGAGAGAACTATTTGGTTCTCGCAAATTTTTCCGGAACAGTAAATTCCAAATTGAAGGGCTTGTTTTCAAGCAGGCATGCGCTTATTAACTGTTCATTGAAGAATAAAAGCGAAAAGAAGACCTTTCTTGGCGAAGCGGTCAATGAATCCGGGCTGCGATTTGCTCCTGACGCATACAGGCTCTTGAGCGAATCTTTAGGTGAAGACGTCGCCAACGTTGTTCCGTTGCTTGAGTTGCTCAAGACCAGTCTTGGCGAGGGCGCCCGGGTTGATGTTCAAACTATCGAAAGCTACTTGTCTGCGCCCGGCACCGTCGCGCCCTGGGATTTCACAGATGCGATCGAATCAGGCAGGGTAGACCAAGCCCTGGAATTTTTGTGGCGGCTTATGGGCGCGGGGGATAAGCACCCTCTATGGGTGTTGGGTGTGCTTCAGCGCAGGTTCACCGAGTTAGCGGTGGTAAACGGGTCGGGTGTTCACAATTCCAGCCAGGCGTTGGCGGCGTTGAAGGAGAGAGACGAGAAATACACAAGGCCTCCTTTTGTGCTCGACAAAATGTTGGCTTCGGCCAAGGTGCTGGGATATCGGGGAATCTCCCAGGCATTTGTTTGGATGTCCCAGGCCGATCGGCAGATAAAGGGCGAAGGCGGGCTGGAACCGGAATTGGCGATCGAGCTTTTAGTGGCACGTCTTGCCAAGAGCTTCTCCAGTCGTGCCCGGTAGGCTGTTGCCCGCTGCAGTACTGCGGACCCAATTAACGGCAGTGCGTTGTTGCTTTGAATACGGCGGATAAATTGTTTGAGTTTCATGGTCTCCATGGAAAAGCCGGGCCGGAGTCTCCCGGATGTCCCCGGCGGAAGTTTTCAGATCCTGGTTGCCGGTAGCCTTAATTGCGGCAATTGGACATGACCGGTTTCTTGTGGGAATTTCGAAGAATACTGCACCCGGTTGATAATAATTTCCGGCTGGACGGGATAGCTTCTATTTGAAGGGGGCCTTTCAATGGTTGAGACAGTGGGACTTCCAGCGGAGATCAAAGATGGAGAGAGACGGGTGGCTCTCGATCCAAGCGCAATCAAAATGCTTGTGCATTCCGGTTTCATCCCCGTAATTGAAAGCGGGGCGGGAACCGGCTCCGGTTTCAGCGATAAGGATTACCAGTTGGTCGGTGCTCGAATAGCCGGCAGTGCCGAAGAGGTATGGTCGGCCGATCTCGTCTGCAAGGTAAAGGAGCCCCAACAATCCGAGTGGGCCTATTTCAGGCCGGGATTGCTGCTTTTCGCCTACCTGCACCTGGCTGCCGCGCCAGACCTGACGAACGCACTGGTCGAATCCGGGGTGGAGGCTTTCGCATTCGAGACCCTCACCTGGCCCAAGGGCCACCCGCTTCTGGCGCCAATGAGTGAAATAGCAGGCAGAGCTTCCGCCATCATAGGAGCTTTTCATTTGGCGCAAGGTTCGGGAACGCTGTTAGGCGGTGCTTCCGGCGTCCCGCCTGCGCGCGTGGTTGTGGTTGGCATGGGAGTGGCGGGGACTATGGCTGCCCGGGGGGCTAGAGGTTTGGACGCCGAAGTCACTGGAGTGGATGTCGACCTTGAAAGACTGCTGGAAGTCCATGGACAGGGAATAGTTACTTCGACTTTGTACTCGAACCACCACAACGTTGGTGAAGTTATTGCCGATGCCGACCTGGTAATCGGTGCTGCGCTTGTGACCGGGGCCAAGGCTCCGGTTGTCGTAACCCGAGATCAGGTGGAATCGATGCGTCCGGGGTCAGTGATTGTAGATCTTGCCATAGATCAGGGTGGTTGTATCGAGACGTCCCGTCCGACTTCGCTGTCGCACCCCACATTTATAGAGGCTGGCGTGGTCCACTATTGCGTAACCAACGTTCCGGGTCAGTATCCCAGGACATCTTCCAGGGCTCTATCCGCCGCCGTGGTCCCGAGGCTCATAGATCTGGCGCATGACCCGCATTCCGACCGTCTAACCGGCTCCGTGAACGTCTCCCAAGGTAAAATCCTGCATCCGGCAGTGGCTGCTTCGCTCCGGGGAGAATACCAGACGGAAACCGATTAGCAGAGGCGGTTCGGTGGCATCCCGAATTAGTCGTCGGACCTCTCCGGAAAATGGTGGGCAATATTTAGGTGGGCGGAGTCGCCGCTTTTGTATTTGGGGCTGGTATGTATTACTGCCTCTGACAGACGGGGGATTTCGTGGAGAAGTCTGTGGTGTGCCTCCTCCGAAATTCGGTGGCTCTCGACAAGACTTAGTTCGGAATCCGAGAGGATATCGGCTTCTGCCCTGAGGTCGTGGCCGATCCACCTTATGCGTACCGCCCCGATTCCTTCGATGCCGGGGGTCGAAGCAAGCACTTCTTTGACTTTGTCAACCAACCTGGGATCTACGCTGTCCATCAGCCTTCGGTAGATATCCCTGGCGGCTTCACGGAGTACGCCGATTATTGCGATGCCGATTACCAGACTGGCGACGGGATCGGCGTATTCGAATCCCAGTGCCGCTCCAATTGCTCCGACAACCACGGACAAAGATGCAAGTCCGTCGCTTCTGGCGTGGAGACCGTCTGCAGTAAGTGCCGCCGAGCCTATCTTCCTTCCAATTCTGATCCGGTAAATTGCAACCGCCTCGTTCCCGGCGAAGCCGACAAATCCCGCAAATATGACTAATGGAATTTGATGGATCTCCTGCGGATGTATCAAGCGCAAAATCGATTCGTACAGAGCGATCAACGTTGAGACCGAAATGATGAGAATTATGAATATTCCCGCCAGGTCTTCAGCCCTGCCGTACCCGTACGTGTAGTGCGCGTCCGCTTTTTTTCTCCCCAGGATGAATGCAATACCAAGCGGCAAGGCGGTCAGGACATCTGAAAAGTTGTGAATCGACTCTGACAGCAGAGCTATCGAGCCTGAAAGTGAAACCACCAGTATTTGAATTAATGCGGTGAGGCCAAGTCCGACTACCGAAATCTTGAGCGCCCGCATCCCTGCCCGGCTTGTGTCAACCGCCGAGTTAATTACGTCCAGCTCAGCGTGGCTGTGTTTGACGAACCCTATCAAAAGTGAAACTGGACCATTGCTATGGTGCTGATGGCGGCCGTGAAAATGCTGACCGGTGTGGTCGTGGCCGCCTCCGTGGAGGTTAGGGGTCTCTGGATCTTGGTGCGGATGATTAGCCACGGTCAATCCTTATTTGATAATTCCAGGCGGTTGCCAAAATTGCTGCAATGATGATCACGGGCGCCGGTCATACCGGCTGTATCGATAACGTCCAGCCCTGTAGTGTCTATGACCTGATTAGTTTTTTCCATGCCGCCGCGTAGAGTTTTCACGGAATCACGAATTATTATTTTGAGCTGGCCGGAATCCGGTCAGACGCCGATCGGACCATTCGGATTCCCGGGAACCGTTGCGGTCGGACAAATCATGCACTGAGCAATTTATGTGGGCTTTTGCCCCGAGATTCGGTTTTGTTTTCCAACCATCGGCAGCGGTCTGTATATCCCCGTACAGTTTCTTTGAATTCGGACTCACATAGTTACAGTAGCATTTGAGTGCTTTCAGGTGGGGCGGGTATCTGTTGGGGGCATTAAAAGGCTGAAGGCACACCTTGGTGTGCCTTGGAAATACCTTGTGCTCGGAAAGCCTGGTTAGTCCTGTGAGATCTTGGAGAGGCGGGCCATGAGCCGGCCCTTTCTCCTGGCAGCCTGATTCTTGTGAATTACGCCTGAAGCTGCCGCCTTGTCAAGCTTTTTGACGGCAAGCTTTAAAGATTCAATGCTGTTTTCCTCTTGGTTCTCCACGGCGTTTATCGCGGTCTTGATTCGGGTCTTCAACTCGGATCGAACCGACTTGTTTTTGATCCGTCGAATCTCGTTGGTCTTGATTCTTTTAATTTGGCTCTTGATATTTGCCATTCAGGTTTCCGTGTCCGTTTCTACGACGCAAAAAAATAATCCAGTGAAAAGGTGGACGTTCGGAAGAAGAGTTTAGATCCCATCCAACCTAAGTCGGGCTTTGGCAGCCTAATCTTTTCAAGAGAAAAATGATTGACTCCTCGAAAATACGTAATTTATCCATTATCGCCCATATCGATCATGGCAAATCTACACTATCGGACCGAATACTCGAGCTTACCGGTGCTGTGGATCCCCGTGAAATGCGGGAGCAGTATCTCGACTCCATGGATATTGAACGCGAGCGCGGCATTACCATAAAGGCCCAGAACGTGCGCGTCCACTGGAAGGATTATGTTATACATCTGATCGATACTCCCGGCCATGTCGATTTTGGCTACGAGGTGTCACGATCGCTGGCGGCTTGCGAAGGCGTCATACTGCTAGTGGACGCATCCCAGGGAATAGAGGCTCAGACCTTGGCAAACTGCTATCTTGCCATGGAGCATAATCTTGAGATTGTGGCAGCTTTGAACAAGATCGATCTTCCGGCGGCAGACCCGGATCGCTATGCCGCGGAGATAGAAAAGGTTCTGGGAATTCCGGCAAACGAAATCCTTAGGATCTCCGGCAAAACAGGTGAAGGCGTTCCGGAACTCCTAGACGCAGCGGTTGCCAGGATACCGGCTCCTATTGGCGACCGCGACAAGCCGCTGAGGGCGCTGATTTTTGACTCTTACTATGACCAGTACCGGGGAGTGGTGTCATCACTGCGGGTAGTCGACGGAATGCTGGCATCGAATGCGCGGTTGCGTTTTATGCAGACTCTTGCCGTACATGAAGCTGAGGAGATCGGCATCAGAACTCCCGTGCAAGTTCCGGTTGAGTTATTGGGCCCCGGCGAGGTCGGTTATCTAATAGCCGGCATAAAGGATGTGGGTGAGGCCAGATCAGGCGAGACCGTCACTTCATATTCGGTTCCGGCATCCCTGCCGTTGGAGGGATACCAGGATCCCAAACCTATGGTGTTTTGCGGCCTGTATCCGATAGATGGCGACGAGTTTGAGGATCTTCGGGAGTCCCTTGAAAAGCTTCGCCTTAATGACAGCTCCTTCACCTATGAGCCGGAGACCTCCGGCGCGTTGGGATTCGGATTCCGCTGTGGTTTTTTGGGCCTGCTTCATATGGAGATCGTTCGGGAGCGTCTCGAAAGGGAGTTCGGGCTGTCCCTGATTGCCACTTCTCCGTCGGTGGAGTACATCGCATATCTGGAAGGTTCCGAGGTCGCCATTAAGATTGATCGCCCGAGCGACATGCCCGCTGCCCAGTCAATTTCAAAAGTTGAAGAGCCGTTTCTTCAAATTAATATTATTTCCCCGTCTGAGTACACCGGCGCGGTTATGGAGCTGTGTCAGAGCAGACGGGGCGAATTGAATCGAATGGAGTACATATCACCGGAGAGGTTGGAGATCGGTTACCGGATTCCCCTGGCTGAAGTGGTAATGGATCTTTTTGACCAACTAAAGAGCAGAACCAAGGGCTATGCCTCCCTGGACTACGAACCGGCGGGATATGGCGAGAGCGAACTGGTTAAGTTGGACATTTTGCTCAATGGGGTACCGGTAGATGCATTTTCGGCGATCATACACAAGTCAAAGGCATACGATTACGGCCGAAAGATGACATCCAAGCTGGGCGAGCTGATACCGAGGCAACTTTTTGACGTACCCATACAGGCGGCCATCGGCGGTCGCATTGTCGCACGTGAGACAGTCAAGGCGAGAAGGAAAGACGTGCTGGCCAAATGCTACGGCGGGGACATAACAAGAAAGAGAAAGCTGCTGGAAAAGCAAAAAGAGGGGAAAAAGCGGATGAAGAATATCGGGCGCGTTGAAGTTCCCCAGGAAGCATTTATTTCAGCTTTGCGGCTTGACGAATAATCTCTGATTAGTTCTGTCCAACCGAGCCGCGGCCTTGTTCCAACGGTAATTGCCGCTAATCGCGTTCTTTCCAGGCTGCTGATACGCACGCGACGAAATAGTTGCTGCCAAGGGGCGGAACAGTCACACACGAGTACCCGGAGCGCAGTTGTGTTAGTAGCGGCATTATGGAAACCAACCACGAAGTCCCGGGAAGTGCTTTGTCCGCGAAGGGCATCGAAGTGTTCCTCGGAGCTTGGGGAGATATTAAGGCGGCACCAATACCTTCTGTAATTTCTGAAATTTGCGGATTTCATTTGCTATGTTTATGGCATTTAGCGTTTTAAGTTAACCTAAGTT
>JABEUP010000218.1 GCA_013044365.1 Acidimicrobiaceae bacterium | reverse complement strand
GAAGGCATTTTCTCCACTACTTGTGCGATGATTCGAAGTGACTCACGGATCTCGTTCAGTCTGACTGAATACCTATCGAAGCAATCTCCAACCGAACCTACGATAACGTCGAACTCGACCTGGTCGTAATTGAGATACGGCATGTCTCTTCGAAGATCCCAGGCAACTCCCGTTGAGCGGAGGATTGGCCCCGTCGCAGATAGAGCAATCGCCTGCTCGCCGGTCAACACCCCGACATTGTCTACACGTTCACGGAATATTGGTTGACCGGTAAGAAGTTCATCGTATTCATCTAGGCGTCCAGGGATAGTCTCAAGAATCGACAGCACATCGTCCTCCCATCCATCAGGAAGATCCGCAGCCACGCCACCCGGACGGATGTAATTATGATTCATGCGAAGCCCTGTGACCTTCTCGAAGAATGCCAGGATCATCTCGCGTTCTCTGAATCCATAGAGCATCATCGAAGTGGAGCCTAGGTCCATGCCATTTGTGGCCATCCACATAAGGTGCGATGTGCAGCGATTGAGCTCAGTCATAAGCATTCGGATCCAGGTTGCCCTTTCAGGCATTTCCAAACCAAGCAACTTCTCTGTTGCCAGCGAATATACCAGTTCGTTGTGGAATGGCGACAAATAGTCCATTCTTGTCACATTTGTGGGGCCCTGAAGATACGTGAGGTTCTCCGCGGTCTTCTCCATGCCTGTGTGAAGATAACCGACGACCGGCTTGGTCCGCAGGATAACCTCTCCATCCAGCTCCATCATCAGTCGCAACACACCGTGCGTCGAGGGGTGCTGAGGCCCCATGTTGATAATCATCTTTTCATCGGCAAACTCTATGTCGATGTCTCCCGGATCTACATCAATCCCTTCCGGCAACCTCAATGTCGATCCGAACTCAGCTGAAAGTGCGCTCCGATTGGTATTTTCTTCTGGCTGTAACTCCTGCAAGCCCTCGCTGGTCTCAAAAACAAGGCCATGACTTACCGCATCCTTGCCGGTGGATTCCTGAGACTTCACTGGGTCATTCACTTTCTTCACCATGTTTAGCCCGCCCCATTTACTGATTTGAACTGGACAGGAACAGCACCCACTTCATAGTCTTTTCTTAGCGGATGTCCTTCCCAGTCCTGGGGCATAAGTATCCTGGTGAGATCGGGATGATTTAGGAACGTGATTCCATAAAGGTCGTAAACTTCCCGCTCCATTGCTTCAGTGCCCGGATAGAGAAAAAATAGAGTCTCAATCGTCGGATCTTCCTGCGGAATTTGG
Organism: Acidimicrobiaceae bacterium; assembly: GCA_013044365.1. Lineage (GTDB taxonomy): Bacteria > Actinomycetota > Acidimicrobiia > Acidimicrobiales > Acidimicrobiaceae > SCQM01. The sequence continues at coordinate 3,262 of JABEUP010000218.1, read as the reverse complement.
ACACGAATACGAACCCGCGACCTTTTGGACAAAGATAAAAGATTGACAACTAATTCGAAACGCTCTGGCGCAACTCCCTCGGGAATGATACGCCCGGCATGGGTCAAATAATCCACTCCAGTGACATCAGCGCACATCTCGTAATCTTGTGTCTTGAGATCTGTGACCGTGGCTAAATAATTAGAGCGCTCGACGTGAAGTACTTCAAAGGTGCTCATACCCCTAAAACCTTCTTTTTCGCGGATCCGCGAACATGTATCGGGTTAGACCGACGTATTTCATCAACTTGGACCTGGGCACCAGCATTTGTTTTTACCCGCCGCTTGGTTATCTCGCCAGTTCTGATTTTCTCATGCAGAGTTAGGATCGCATGCAATAATGTTTCGGGGCCAGGAGGACATCCGGGCGCATAAACGTCAACAGGAACTATCTGGTCCACACCTTGGACGATGGCGTAATTGTTGAACATTCCACCCGTCGAAGCACACACACCCATTGAAATAACCCATTTGGGTTCGGGCATCTGGTCATAAACCTGCCTAAGTACCGGAGCCATCTTCTGAGACACACGCCCTGCCACAATCATAAGATCGGACTGCCTGGGAGATGCCCTGAAAACCTCCATACCAAAACGGCTGATGTCAAAGTCTGCCGCAGCAGTTGCCATCATTTCGATAGCACAACAAGCCAGACCAAAAGTGGCTGGCCAAACGGAGTTGCGCCTGGCCCACTTGACTAAGTTTTCAATGTTGCCGGTAAAGAAATTGTGATTTAGATCTTCTAATCCCATTTATTGACACGCCCCAATTAAATGATTCTGGTTCATGCTGCAGTTTTTTCGTTAGAACCGACTCGTCGAATAGTGGATGAAGTGGTCCTTAGTGCATAGGGATTATCTTCACCTTTACCCTTTTTAATACGACCCCAGTTAAGAGCTCCGTTTGACACTAGGTAAAGAAATGCCACGAACATCGTTACACCGAATACAAGCATTTCCACCACTCCGAAGGTTCCCAATGACCTCGCAATCACCGCGTAAGGATAAATAAAAATGATTTCAATGTCGAACACTACGAAGATCATTGCCACTAGAAAGAAGCGGACCGGGAAGCGTTCCGGCGGCTCGTTGCTCGATATAATTCCACACTCATAAGGTGCACTTTTCGCGGGATTCGGCTTTCTTGGAGCCATTAAAACAGAACCTATTATTGAAAGTCCCGCGAACAGCGTCGCCAATACAAGTAATACCAAAATTGGCAAGTACTGTATCAAAACCTCACATCCTCTCGCGTAGAGATAAAGAAACCGAGACCGTCGCCCCGATCACCTTAGTATGACCCTGTTTAGCGCTAGATCCGAAACTTATAATTTTCCACTACTTTTCTTAGCATCCAATGACCGGTTAGCGCCAAACGAAACAGTGCTTTCACGTTTAATTTGTGTTAATTTTCTGGAAAATATGAAATTACCGCACAGTTAAGACGATACCAAAACGTCGAAAGCCTCACATATCGCGGCCCAAACCTTACAAATCTCAACTAACAATTAACTGCCCCTCTATCGATCAATAAGTTTGCCGCCTCGGCCGCCGCTTCAATCGTTCGATCCACTTCGATTTGGGTATGGCTCAAACTTGGAAATATTGCTTCGTATGGACCGGGTGCCAGAGCAACCCCACGATTCAACATCCCCCGGAAGAACTTTGGGTAAAGACCAATAGAAACGGACTTCTTGGCTGAGGTATAGTTTGTGACTGTTTCCGAACCGAAAAAGAGGCCGACGAGTGAAGACACGCGAGGTACGTGAGCTTCGATCCCGGAATTTGTCAGAGCATCATTAAGTCCTTGTGCCAATCGCTCCGCCGTACTGGCTAAACGGTGGTACATGGATTCATCCAACAGACTCAGGACGGTTACACCCGCAGCGGTCGCCAACGGATTGCCGGACAGAGTTCCGGCCTGATATACCGGACCGACCGGGGCCAGCAATTCCATAATTTCCTGCCTGCCGGCAAAAGCGCCAATAGGCAAACCTCCACCGATCACCTTGCCAAAACACCACAAATCGGGAATTACTCCAAAGTACTCGGAGGCGCCCCCGCTGCTAATCCGAAAGCCGGTAATAACCTCATCAAAAATCAACACCACTCCGTTTTCGCTGCAAAGTCGCCTCAGCTCCTCCAGGAATCCCGCATTTGGCGGCACCAGGCCCATGTTGGCTGCCACCGGCTCCACGATCACTGCTGCATAGGAATCATCTATGGGTGGTATCTCGTTGTAGGGGGCGACAATTGTGTTTGATACTGCATCTCTTGGAATTCCAATCGAATCCGGGATCCCAAGAGATGCGATACCAGAGCCGCCGCCAACCAGCAGGGCATCCGAATGGCCGTGATAACAGCCGTCAAACTTGAGTACTTTGTCGCGCCGGGTAAACCCTCTCGCCAATCTGATGGCACTCATTGCAGCTTCAGTCCCCGATGAAGTAAGACGAACCATGTCGCAGCCCTCAACCCTGTCCACAATCATTTCGGCCAGGATTATCTCGCTCAAGGTAGGCGCTCCGAAAGTGGACCCAGAAAGGGCCGCGTGATCGATAGCTGTGGTGATCCGATCATCCGCATGTCCCAGAATGACCGCACCATAGGACTGGATGTAGTCGATGTAGCCCTTACCCTCTTCGTCGAAAAGGTACGCTCCCTTTCCCCGGGAAACAAAGAAAGGAACGCCACCCACAGATTTGAACGCGCGCACAGGAGAATTAACCCCACCCGGGATCACCCTGCACGCCCTTTCGAAAAGCTCCTTATTTGTATGTGACGAACCTGCGGAACCTGACATAAACTCTCTAATCCTTATATTTAGGAATGCGGCCGGAGACTATCAGACAAACCGATTAACCCAATAAATCAGAAATAAATGGGGCAAAGTAAGTCAAGATCATCGAAGCGCCGGCCCGTTTGATAGCTGTGAGTTGTTCAATTGCTGCTGCATTACCGTCTATCCACCCATTTGCACTTGCCGCTTTGATCATGGAATACTCTCCCGACACATGGTAAGCCGCGATTGGAACCGTCACTTTGCGGCTGGCCAGTGAGACTATGTCTAGATAAGACATTGCCGGCTTGACCATGACAATATCGGCGCCTTGGTCAATGTCGGCAAGAATCTCCGAAAGCGCCTCCTTGGAATTCCGAAAATCCTGCTGATAGGTGTTTCTATTGCCACCCCCAACTATTGTGACATCCACTGCATCCCTAAAT